>JBAXNJ010000052.1:0-8037 GCA_037133815.1 Betaproteobacteria bacterium | reverse complement strand
TCTGGGGCACTGCGTTAGACAACCTCGCTAGCTGGCGCATGGTCACGCCCGACGCGCAGTGGTTAGAAGTGACACGCGTTGGGCACAACTTAGGCAAGATCCATGACGCAGAAGTTGCAAGTTTTGAGTTGCAGTATTTCGAAGCCGACGGCAAAACACCCATTCGCCAAGAGCGTCTAGACATCCCTGGAAAAAGCTTTCGCAAAGAGGGGTTGGGCAAAGACGTTACCGACAAATTTTTAAGTGGCTTGCCTGGCATTCAAAAAGAAGGCTGCGATGGTTTGATCACCAGCGCACGTTGGATCTTGCACCGTATGCCTGTGCATATGCGTACCGTCTGCTTAGAGTTTTTTGGCAATGCCAAAGATGCGGTGCCCAGCATTGTTGAGATCAAAGACTTTATGTTTGCCGAGCACAAGCGCACCAACACCGTGTTGGCTGGCTTGGAGCATCTGGACGACCGTTATCTCAAGGCAGTGGGATACGCCACCAAGAGTAAGCGCGGCGGCCTGCCCAAGATGGTGTTGGTTGGCGATATCGCTGGAGACAACGCTGACGACGTGGCGCGTGCCACATCGGAGGTCGTGCGCTTAGCTAATTCGCGCAGTGGCGAAGGTTTTGTGGCCATCAGTCCCGAAGCGCGCAAGAAATTTTGGCTCGATCGCAAACGCACAGCCGCCATCAGTCGCCACACCAATGCCTTTAAGATCAACGAAGACGTTGTCATCCCCTTGCCACGGATGGGTGAGTACACCGACGGTATCGAGCGTTTAAACATAGAACTTTCTTTGCGTAACAAGCTCGACTTGTGCGACGCGTTGGATGCATTCTTTGCCGAAGGCAATTTGCCATTGGGTGCGATGGAGGACGCCAACGATGTTCCCTCGCCAGAGTTGTTGGGCGAGCGCGTGCAACAAGCGCGTGCGGTGTTGGCCGATGTACGTGCCACTTGGCAGCAGTGGCTAGATAACTGCGACGCACTTTTCCCGCAGCTCCAAGACCACAGCCTGCGTGCGAGTTGGAAAACGCAAATCCGCGCTGTGTTGGAGAACGTATTCACAGGCGCGCAGTTCCAGCCAATATTGGACGAATGCAACGCAATTCATCAACGCGTTCTCAAAGGACGCGTCTGGATTGCGCTGCACATGCACGCTGGTGACGGCAATGTGCACACCAACATCCCTGTCAACAGCGACAACTATGTGATGCTCCAAACCGCACACGAGGCGGTGGCTCGCATCATGGTGCTGGCGCGCTCATTGGATGGCGTTATTTCTGGCGAGCACGGTATTGGTATCACCAAGCTTGAGTTTTTGACAGACGCTGAGTTGCAACCATTTGCCGAGTACAAAAAGCGGGTCGACCCTGAGGGGCGTTTTAACAAAGGTAAATTGTTACGCCACGATGCATCTCAGTCTGAAGTGCGTGATGCCAACCTGAGCCAAGCCTACACCCCCAGTTTTGGTTTGATGGGGCACGAGTCACTCATCATGCAGCAGTCAGACATCGGTGCGATTGCCGACAGCGTCAAAGACTGTTTGCGTTGCGGTAAGTGCAAGCCAGTCTGCGCCACCCACGTGCCGCGCGCTAACTTGCTCTACAGCCCGCGCGACAAAATCTTGGCGACCTCTTTGTTGGTCGAGGCCTTCTTGTACGAAGAACAAACCCGCCGCGGTGTGTCTATCAAGCACTGGCAAGAATTTGAAGATGTGGCCGACCACTGCACTGTCTGCCACAAGTGCCTCTCGCCTTGCCCTGTGAAGATTGACTTTGGTGAGGTGTCCATGAACATGCGCAACCTTTTGCGCAAGATGGGTCAAAAAACATTCAGGCCCGGCAACGCAGCAGCGATGTTCATGCTCAACGCCACCAATCCAGAGACCATCAAGTTCGCGCGAAGCGCCATGGTCGATGTGGGCATGAAGGTTCAGCGCTTTGCCAATGATGTGTTGCGCGTGGTCGCGCGCAAGCAAACCAATGCGCCACCTGCTACGGTAGGCACCGCGCCGATCAAGCAGCAGATCATCCACTTCATCAACAAAAAAATGCCGGGCAATCTGCCCAAGAAAACAGCGCGTGCTTTGTTGGATATTGAAGACAAAGACTACGTGCCCATCATTCGCAACCCGCAAACTACGACTGCAGATACCGAAGCTGTGTTCTATTTCCCGGGTTGTGGTTCAGAACGATTGTTTAGCCAAGTAGGACTCGCCACCCAAGCCATGCTGTGGCATGCGGGCGTGCAAACTGTTTTGCCACCTGGGTATTTGTGTTGCGGTTATCCACAGCGCGGCAGCGGGCAGTTTGACAAGGCAGAAAAAATCATCACCGACAACCGTGTGTTGTTCCACCGCGTGGCTAATACGCTGAACTACCTCGACATCAAAACCGTGGTGGTGAGTTGCGGCACGTGTTACGACCAGTTGCAGGGCTACCAGTTCGATAAAATTTTCCCAGGCTGTCGCATCGTCGATATCCATGAGTATTTGTTGGAGAAGGGTATACAACTCAACGCCAGCCAACAGGCGGGCTACTTGTTCCACGACCCCTGCCACAGTCCCATGAAGCAGCAAGACCCGATGAAGACGGTGAAGGCTTTGATGGGCGACCAAATTCTTAAAAGCGAGCGTTGCTGTGGCGAGTCAGGCACCTTGGGCGTGACGCGCCCTGACATTTCGACCCAAGTGCGCTTTCGCAAAGAAGAAGAGTTGCGCGCGGATGAAACGGCCTTGCGCACCATGACGGGCGAAGCGAAGGGCGACTTAAAAATTCTCACGAGCTGCCCGAGTTGCTTACAAGGGCTGAGTCGCTATGGCAACGATTTGCAAAACGGTTTGCTAGAAGCCGACTACATCGTGGTCGAGATGGCTAACAAAATTTTGGGTAAAGAGTGGATGTCGCAGTATGTGCAGCTTGCTAACTCTGGCGGTATCGAAAGGGTATTGGTCTAAATGGCAGGTCTACAAACTAACACCCCAACACCGGAGGACATCACAGCCCACAGCGCAAGCCGTGTACTTGAGGTGAAGTTCTCTGATGGTGCGACGTTTCGCATTCCATTTGAGTTAATGCGTGTCCACAGTCCCTCTGCCGAAGTCAAAGGCCATGGGCCTGGCCAAGAGGTCTTGCAAACAGGCAAGCGCAATGTTGGCTTGCTTGACATAGAACCTGTTGGTAACTACGCCATCAAGCCGACCTTCACCGATGGCCACGACAGTGGCTTGTTCACTTGGGAGTATTTGTACTTCTTAGGTTCTGAGCAAGACGGCTTGTGGGCTGACT
Organism: Betaproteobacteria bacterium; assembly: GCA_037133815.1. GTDB lineage: Bacteria > Pseudomonadota > Gammaproteobacteria > Burkholderiales > Burkholderiaceae_C > Limnohabitans. The sequence goes on along the minus strand of JBAXNJ010000052.1, from coordinate 4,755 downwards.
ACGAGAAGCGTTTGGCCGCAGCTGGTGTGACGCGCGACACGCCTATGCCTAGCGCTGCTGGCGCTGCAGGCGGCGCATGCAGCAGCCACGGTCACTAAAAAATGAGTTCTACGCACTTCGGCTTTCAGACGGTAAACGAGCAAGACAAATCCAAGCACGTGCGCCGCGTGTTTGATTCAGTTGCTAGCAAATACGACGTGATGAACGACCTGATGTCGTTGGGCTTGCACCGCGTTTGGAAGCACTACACCACGACCGTGGCAGACATTCGTCCTGGATATAAAGTTTTAGACATCGCTGGAGGCACCGGCGATTTGTCTATGGCCTTTGCTAAAAAAGTCGGTCCCACTGGGCGTGTAGTGCACACCGACATCAACGAAGCCATGCTGCGAACTGGCCGCGACCGTTTGGTTGACCACGGTTTCAATTTGCCTACCTTGGTGTGCGACGCAGAGAAATTACCTTTCGTAGACAACCACTTCGATGTGGTGAGCGTTGCCTTTGGCCTGCGCAATATGACGCACAAAGATACGGCCTTGAAAGAAATGTGCCGCGTCCTCAAAACCAACGGCAAGTTGTTAGTGTTGGAGTTTTCAAAAGTCGCCAAGCCCCTGGAAAGACCCTACGATTGGTATTCCTTCAACATATTGCCTAAGCTCGGACAGATGGTGGCTGGCGATGATGCAAGTTATCGTTATCTTGCTGAGTCGATACGCATGCACCCTAGCCAAGCAGAACTCAAACAATTGATGAAGCAATGTGGTTTTGGCCACGTGGACTTTCACAATATGAGCGCAGGTGTCGTAGCGCTCCATGTAGGTATCAAGTGCTGATGCACAAAAGTGCAGCAATCACTTACAAAAAGGAGATGACATGAAAAATTGGATCGCAGTGGTCATGATGGCTATGACATTTGTTTGCGTCCCAGCGGATGCGGCAAAACGTCTTGGTGGTGGCCAGTCGACGGGTCAACAGTCCAACCAAGTCTCGCAGCGCGAAGCGGCTAAGCCAGCAACGCCCAATGCCGCACCGGCAGCAGCGCCTGCTACTTCTGTCGCCCAACCGCAACGCAGACCTTGGGCTGGCATGCTGGGCGGTTTGGCTGCTGGTCTAGGTTTGGCATGGCTCGCGCACTCACTCGGCTTTGGTGCTGAGTTCGGTCAGTTCCTGATGTTTGGTTTGTTGGCCTTGGTCATCATGATGGTGGTGGGTATGTTCATGCGTCGCCGTACAACGACCACTCATGACAACAACAGCCCTTATGCATTTGAGGGTACGCACAGAACTGGTGACATACAAACCCCAACGCAATACAGCCCCAAGAACGTGGGTAATGATGCATCGGCCCGTCCTAATGACACAGACCCCGCTTACCAACCCGCGACGCCACGTTCTGGCGCCATCATTGGTTCTGCTTTGACGGGAGACCAAACATGGGGCGTGCCTGCAGGTTTTGATACACAAGGCTTTGTGAACGCAGCCAAACAAAATTTCATGTTGCTTCAGAGTGCATGGGACGCCGCCGACATTCCAACACTACGCACCATGATGACCGATACCATGGTTGAGGAAATCAAGACCCAGCTCACTGAGCGCGAGACCACCGCTAGCGGACAACCTAACCAGACCGACGTGGTGATGCTAGAAGCCAAAATGCTTGGCATAGAAGAGCTCCCCACCCACTACATGGCGAGCGTGGAGTTCTCTGGCTTGATTCGCGAGGAACCATCCTCTGGTCCCACGCCCTTCAGAGAGGTTTGGAATATGTCTAAGCCCAAAGACGGCAGTATGGGCTGGTTGGTCGCGGGCGTTCAAGCACTGCAATAAACAAGGAATAATTGGGGGCTATGGCAACACAGTTCCCCTTTCCTTGGCTGATTGACGAGGCCCAACAACGCGTCATCCTATTTATCAACCATGTGCTGATGCAAGAGCCTGCTGCGCGTGAGCGTCTGCAGCGCCAAAAAGGTCGCAGCATTCAACTGGTGTGGCGTGATTTTGTTTTTCAATGCGTCTGCACGCCTGCTGGCTTGATGGAGTGGACGCCTTCCAATGAATCGACGAAGCCCGATTTGATTTTGCGGGTCAATGAGCCTTCACCTTTTGTATTAGCCAAGGCTGTTTTGCAAGGCGACAAGCCGCCCATCCGTATCGAGGGCGACGTGCAGTTGGCCGCAGAGATTAATTGGTTGATCGACCATGTTCGATGGGATGTTGAAGAAGACCTCTCTCGCATCATCGGCGATGCCCCTGCCCATATGGTGGCGCAAAACGCTAAGAAGGTGGTCGATGCTTTGCGCAGTTTTGTGCTCAACAAAATGCCTACTAATTCCGCCCCGAAAGAGTCTCTATGACCCGCTTGTTTCGCGGCGTCTACATCGTCTTTATTGTTCTGCGCTATGGGCTAGACGAGCTGGTGCTGACGAGTTTTCAAAGACCTGGTCTGCGCCTGTTGGCGCGCATTGTGTCGATTGGTCGAGATCTCTCTGCACCGCGCGGAGAGCGTTTGCGTGAAGCCTTGGAACACTTGGGCCCCATCTTTGTGAAGTTCGGGCAAGTGCTCTCTACCCGCCGTGATTTGCTGCCCTTTGATATTGCAGACGAGTTGGCGATGCTGCAAGAACGCGTGCCCCCTTTTCCCTCTGAGCAGGCTGTGGCCATCATCGAGCGCGCATTTGCCAAACCCTTGGGTGAGATATTCACTGAGTTCACCCTGCAACCTGTTGCCAGTGCATCGATTGCACAAGTGCACTTTGCGGCTATCGTGGATCGCAACGGCGTGAGACGTGATGTCGCAGTGAAAGTGTTGCGCCCAGGCATGCTCAAAGTCATCAACAAAGACTTGAGCCTTATGCGCATGTTGGCCAACTGGGTGGATCGTTTGTCGGTCGATGGCAAGCGTCTTAAGCCCATAGAAGTTGTGGCCGAGTTCGATAAGTATTTGCACGACGAATTAGATTTGGTGAGAGAAGCTGCTAACGCGACCCAACTACGTCGCAACATGAAAGGTTTAAACCTCGTCTTGATCCCAGAAATGTTTTGGGACTTCTGCCACACTGACGTGATGGTGATGGAGCGAATGAACGGCATCCCTATTAGCCAAGTAGACCGCTTGCGTGAAGCGGGTGTCGATATTCCAAAACTTGCGCGCGATGGGGTTACTATTTTTTTTACCCAAGTATTTCGCGATGGGTTTTTCCATGCGGACATGCACCCAGGCAACATCCAAGTCAGCGTAGACCCTGCAACATTTGGGCTTTACGTATCGCTCGACTTCGGCATTGTGGGCACACTCACTGAGTCTGACAAAGAATACTTGGCGCAAAATTTTGCCGCCTTTTTTAGGCGTGACTACAAGCGGGTGGCTGAGTTGCACGTGGAGTCTGGCTGGGTGCCAGCAGACACACGCATAGATGAACTAGAGTCTGCGGTCCGCGCGGTGTGCGAGCCTTACTTTGACCGTCCGTTAAAAGAAATTTCTTTAGGCTTGGTGCTGATGCGTTTGTTTCAAACTTCGCGTCGCTTTAATGTCGAGATACAGCCCCAACTGGTGTTGTTGCAAAAAACCTTGCTCAACATTGAAGGTTTGGGACGTCAACTCGATCCCGACTTGGATTTATGGAGTACGGCCAAGCCCTTCTTAGAAAAGTGGATGCTCGACCAAGTCGGGCCTAAAAAGCTTTGGCAGCAACTCAAAGACGAGGCACCACGTTATGCCAAGCTCTTGCCCGAGTTGCCGCGCTTGGTGCATGACTTTTTGAAGCACCGCCAACACAATAACCATGCGTCGCTCGACGCATTGATCGAATCACAGCGCCAAACCAACCGACTGTTGCAACGCCTGATCTGGGCGGGTATTGGTTTTATCGGAGGTTTGGCTGTTATGCAATTGTTTACCCATCTTCATTAACCTATGCTGCTCGCACTCGTTTTTGTTTATTTGCTCATCACCATCGCCATTGGGTTGTTAGCTGCCAAGAAGGTACACAACTCGGCGGACTTCGCCATCGCAGGTCGCCATCTTCCGTTGGCGATGATCGTCACCACCACATTTGCGACGTGGTTTGGCTCTGAAACAGTTTTGGGTATTCCTGCCAAGTTTGTCAATGGCGGATTGCATGGCGTGGTGGAAGACCCGTTTGGCGCAGGATTTTGTTTGATCTTTGTGGGGCTGTTTTTTGCTGGCAAGCTCTACAAAATGACGCTCTTGACCATCAGCGACTACTACCGCGAGCGCTACGGTCGCGTGGTGGAGGTGGCCTGTTCACTCATCATCATGCTGAGCTATTTAGGTTGGGTCTCTGCACAAGTCACCGCCTTGGGTTTGGTGTTTAACGTGCTCTCTGGTGGAGCGATCAGCGTGCCTTGGGGCATGGTGATCGGAGTCGTCTCTATCTTGGCTTACACCTTGTTTGGCGGAATGTGGTCGGTCGCTATCACCGACTTTATCCAAATGATTATTTTGGTGGTCGGCTTGTCGGTGTTGGCGGTATTCGCCGCAGACCAAGCGGGCGGCGCAGACAAAGTAGTGGCCTTGGCAGTGAGTCAAGACATGTTCAAGTTTTGGCCTGAGCCTAGTTTCAAAGAGATTGCATTTTTTATAGCGGGTGCTGTGACCATCATGTTTGGCTCTATCCCGCAGCAAGACGTATTTCAGCGTGTGATGTCTGCCAACAACATCAAGGCCGCCACGCGTGGCCCAGTGATTGGTGGCATTTGCTACATCTTGTTTGCATTTGTGCCGATGTTTTTGGT
>JBAXNJ010000051.1:0-8040 GCA_037133815.1 Betaproteobacteria bacterium | reverse complement strand
GCCTCGTCCTGGTTTGCTTATTCAAAAGATAGGTTACGGAACAGCAGACTCGCTTGAAACAACTGCTATGACAGACGATCAGTGCGATCAAGCGCTTAAAAACGGTGCAGAGTTATTAAAGAGCTTGCCTGGTAACGCGTTATTACTTGGAGAAATGGGAATTGGCAACACCTCTGCTGCTTCACTTTTAATGAGTCGATTAACAGGGCTTGACATTGTTGACTGCACAGGCGCAGGCACTGGCTTAGATGCAGCATCAGTTGGAAGAAAAATTGATATCTTGAAAAAAGTTCTAGCAAGTCATGCAGATTCAATCGAGCCACTAAGTGCCTTGGCAGCATTTGGTGGTTTTGAAATTGCAACCATGGTGGGTGCTGTATTGCAAGCAGCCGTTGAGCGCCGAGTCATCGTGGTGGACGGATTTATAGCCAGTGCTGCAGTTTTGGTAGCCTCATCGTTACAGCCTTCAGTGATTCAAAGATGTGTTTTTGCACACCGATCTGGTGAGAGGGGACATGCACTGATGTTGGCCTACATGAAAGTTGACCCCGTTCTTGATCTGGGTATGCGTTTGGGAGAGGGTTCAGGTGCTGCATTGGTTTGGCCGCTATTGGTATCTGCGTGCGCAGTTTTGCGCGATATGGCTAGTTTTGAGTCTGCAGGAGTTTCTAGAGAGCAAGAAAATATTTCTACAGGCTCACCTGGATGATGAATTTATGCTGACCCGCTTTGTACGCCATTTCTTGTTGGCCGTTCAGTTTTTTACGCGCTTGCCTATCACTGGCAGGCTTGCAGCTTGGGTTGGTTTTTCAAACACCATGCTTCGCGCTAGTGCTGCGCATTTTCCTGGTGTTGGTTGGTTAGTTGGAGGATCAACTGCAATTTTATTTGCCTTGTTTTTAACAGTTTTACCGTCTCAGACTGCAAGTGTTTGGTTGAGTGCGATATTGAGTACCGTATTTGGCGTTTTGCTCACTGGAGCTTTTCATGAAGATGGTCTTGCCGATACTGCTGATGGTTTAGGTGGTGGGATGACCCGCGATCAAGCCTTAGAGATCATGAAAGACTCTAGGCTTGGCACCTACGGTGCTATTGCTTTATTTCTAGCACTATTTTGTAAGCTAAGTCTATTGGTGCTTCTGAGCCAAATAAACACTCTTTGGGCGGTAGCAGGTATCTTTGCTGCACACGTTACTTCGCGGTTCTCACCCTTATTTTTGATACGTTTTATGCAGCACGTGGGTGACACGCCGCAATCTAAATCTAAACCATTGGCTGAGACGATTGGAAATACTGCACTAGCAGTTGGTTTTATATGGTGGATTTCTGCGATGGCGCTGACTGCACACTTTGTACCTGCAATTCCTTTGTGGGCGGGGGTATTGGGTTCTATCGTGTGCACCTTGTATGTTGCGCGCATTTTGCAACGTCGCTTAGATGGGTTTACCGGTGATGGGCTTGGTGCAACACAGCAGTTGGCTGAAATTGGTTTTTACCTTGGCTTGGTTTTAGCTGCAAATAATTCATGAAATTGTGGTTGGTGAGACATGCCCGTGTACTTGTGAAAGCAGGTATTTGTTATGGCAGTAGCGATGTGATCTGCGACGACTCTGCTGTTGAGGAGGCTGCAAACGCTTTCGCTAATTGCCCTGCTTATGGCAGCATGTTGTGGACTTCGCCATCTGTTAGATCAACGCAGCTCGCGATGTCGATTAAAAGTAAGCGGCAAGATCTTCTTGGCCCCAAAGCTGACGACCGATTACGCGAGATGAATTTTGGAAAATGGGAAATGCATGCATGGGATGACATTCCTTTATCCGAGTTTGATGCTTGGACCGCGGATTTCCCTAACTATCGATTTGGCGGTGAAGAAAGTACACAAGAAGTTATTGACCGTGTTGCCAATGCGCTGCAACAGGTTCTTTCTATGAATACTTCAGAGGTTGTATGGGTTACCCATGCTGGAGTAATAAAGGCGGTTCAATTTTTATCACCAGAGATGCAGCGTAAAAGTATCAGTTCTGCTGAAGAGTGGCCAATACAAAGTCCCGCCACGGGTACCTGGGTTTGTATCGACTGCGGTTAGTTTTTAGGTTGAGGGTTCGCCAAATGAAACTGCGTCAAAGTCTGAAAAGCTGTAGCCACTTCAATCAAAAACGCATCTCGACCGCCTGCCGCACCCATTTGAAAACCAATAGGCAAACTCTGCGCATCTAATCCAACGGGCACAGACGCGCCGCACATATCCAGCACATTCAAGATTCTTGTGAAATGCACAGGCGGGGCAGACGGATTAACTTCGGTCAGAGGCACTGCAGTAGTTAAGCCTGTGGGCGTTGCAAATATATCGATTTGATCAAAAGCGTTTGCAAACTGTTTCTTCAATAATGTTTGGTTCTCAAGGGCGGCAATGTAATCTATTGCCAACAATTTAGCCCCCGCTTGCAGGCGAGGACGTATACCTGAATCCATAGGCTTGGTTAAATCATTGGCCAAAGCGCCATAAGCCGCTGCGCCCTCTGTCACCATGATGTTGACGGCCATAGGGGCCAAGTCTGCAATGGCGCATGGAAGCTCTAGGGTAGTGATGTGTGCGCCGGCTGATTTCAAAAACTCTAAGGTCTCTTCATATGCTTTGACTATCTCCGCTTGTACGTCTTTCAATTCATGTTGTGCGATGCGACCAATGCGTAGCCCTTGTAGTAATTTACGGGCAGATTCTGTTGTCATTGTCGGCGCGAAAGTTGCGCGCCGGGGATCATCCACTAAAGCGTCATACACCAAAGCGGTTTCAGCCATAGTTTTAGCAAACACGCCAATGCTGTCTAAGGTTTTACTCAAAGGTGCAACGCCTTGTGTATCCACTAGGCCCACAGTGAATTTAAATCCTGTGATGCCGCAATAAGCGGCGGGGAGTCTAACGGACCCGCCTGTGTCTGTACCAATCGATAGCGGCACCAAACCGCCAGCTACTGCAGCAGCCGATCCACTGCTTGAGCCACCAGGCACGCGATGCACTTGGTGGTCCCATGGATTGCGAGGCATACCCATATGTTCGTTGGTGCCCCAACCACCCAACGCAAACTGCACCATATGGGTTTTGCCGATGATGATGGCGCCTGCTGCTTTGAGTCTTTGGGTTAAATAGGCGTCAGATTTGGCGATGTTGTTGGCGAATATGGGTGAACCAATTGTGGTCACTTTACCTTCGATATCCACCAAATCTTTCACGGCTATTGGCAAGCCATGGAGTGGTCCTAATGTGTATCCGGCCTTTCGCATTTGGTCAGATGCCTTGGCTGCTTCTAAAGCTTCAGTTTCATACACCTCCACAAAGCAATGCAACCAAGTGTCTTGATTGCGAATGCGCTCTAGGTACGCACTGACGATGTCAAAAGAAGAGAACGCGCCTTTTTGTAGGCCAGTCGACAAAGCGATTGCGTCGTCAAGGGGGAGTGTGTGTGTTGTCATAGGGTGCTTTGCGTAAAAACTTCGTATGTCTCGGGTAAAAATCCAACCATCACTTTCTTCTCGCCAACCAATACAGGTCGTTTGATCAGTGTGGGGTGTGTCTTCATTAATGCTAGTGCTCTTGCTTCATCAATGTCGGTGCGATCAGCCTCGTTCAACTTTTTCCAAGTGAGACCTTTGCGGTTAAGTAGTATTTCCCAACCGACTAGCTTGTTCCATCTATCTATGTGATCAGCTACGACATCTGCCTTTTTGTAATCTATGAATTCGTAAGCTAAGCCATGCCCATCAAGCCAGGTGAATGCTTTTTTCATGGTGTCACAGTTTTTAATGCCGAAGATCGTGAGTTTCATATGCATCGCTGATGAAGTATTGAAGTAGTCTAAGGGGTAACGATATGAGAAATATGTTCACCGATGGTAGACTTTATTCGCGCTAAATATTTGATTAATTAGCGAAGGACTGGACGTTAATGGGTTCCTATACCTATCCCAAATTTACCTATAAGTCAGTGGCCGATTTACTGACGCAACCCCCACAACATAAGCCTTTGGTCATAGTGGGTGCAGGTCCTGTGGGTTTGGCTGCGGCTATTGATGCCAGATTAAAAGGACTTGATGTTTTATTGTTAGACGAAGACGATTCCGTCTCATTTGGATCTCGAGCAGTTTGTTATGCCAAACGTACTTTAGAAATTTTGGATAGGCTGGGTGTTGGCCAACCGCTTTGCGAAAAAGGCGTGAGTTGGAATGTCGGTCGTACCTATGTTCAAGAAGAAGAGGTCTATCAATTCAATTTGGTACCTGAGGCAGGACATAAACGCCCAGGCATGATCAACTTACAACAATACTATTTGGAAGAGGCTTTAGTCAATCGTGCGCTAGAGCTGGGTGTGGATGTGCGTTGGAGCTGCAAAGCGACTGGTGTGAGGTCAGAGGCCACTCTTGCGATGGTGGATATTGATTCACCACAAGGTAAATTCTCTGTTTCTGCCGATTGGCTAATCGTTGCAGATGGCGCGCGCAGTCCGATTCGACAAATGTTAGGGCTAGATATTGAAGGCCATGTTTTCAAAGACCGGTTTTTGATTGCCGATGTGGTGATGAAAGTCGATTTCCCTGCTGAGCGGCGCTTGTGGTTTAACCCGCCGTTTCATCCGGGGCAAAGTGTGTTGTTACATAAGCAAGCCGACAACATGTGGCGAATTGATTTTCAATTGGGTTGGGATGCGGATCCTGAAGAAGAACGCAAACCTGAAAAAGTATTGCCTCGCCTCAAAACCATGTTTGGTAATGACACGGAGTTTGAATTAGAGTGGGTCAGTATTTACACCTTCCAGTGCCGTCGGATGAAAGAGTTTCGCCACCAACGCTTGTTGTTTGTGGGCGATGCAGCACACCAAGTCTCACCCTTCGGAGCGCGCGGTGCAAATTCTGGCTTGCAAGATGCGGACGGTTTGATGTGGAAGTTGGATTTGGTGATGCGTGGTTTGGCCTCTGAATCATTGTTGGACACCTATCACACCGAACGTGCATATGCAGCAGATGAAAATATTTTGAACTCCACCCGTTCAACAGACTTCATCACGCCTAAAAGTAAAACGAGTCGCGTGTTTCGCGATGCTGCTCTTGAGTTGGCTAGACACCATCCCTTTGCGCGTAAGTTGGTGAATTCTGGACGTTTGTCAGTGCCTAGTTTTATTACCGACTCACCTTTGAATACGGTTGACGTCGATTCTTTTGAGGGCGCTATGTTGCCTGGAGCGCCTATGGATGATGCGCCCATGCAATGCGATGGCCAAGCTGTGTGGCTTGTAGATTGTGTGGGTGGGGCTTTTCAGTGCTTAGTTTTTGTGGATGATGTGGCGCAGATTGACGCCAACACCCGCAAGTCGCTGTGTGCTTTAAGCGATCTGGTGGTTCCTATTGAGCCTGTGCTGATCAGTAAAAGCGCTGGGGATGCTGAAGGATTGCGCGTGATTGTGGATGTGCAGGGACTATTTGCGAAGAGATACGATGCCCAATCTGGCAGTGCTTGGTTGATAAGACCGGATCAACATATTGCGGCACGTTGGAGAGGTTTTGAGGCGCAAGCTGTCGAACAAGCATTGCGCGTAGCTATTGGTTCTTCGATGGCTACAGCTTTAAAAGTTGACGCTTTGAAAAAAGAGGTTTTGCTTTGAATTTACAACCGAATTTTTACGAGACAGGCAAGCGCTATTTCCGCGACTTCACGCCTGGTGATGATTTTTATGAAGCGTTGATCGAGACCCACCGCGATTTGACGGACGAGCAAAGTGCTCTGGTCAATGCCAAATTGATTCTATTATTGAGCAATCATATTGGTGATATCCATATATTGCGCGAAGCCATGGCGCTCGCGCGTGCTGATATCGCGTCAACCGAATAAAACTATTTCAGGAGAACACCATGAAAGTCAACCGCATCCACCATGTGGCCTACCGTTGCAAAGATGCCAAACAAACGGTGGACTGGTATGTCAAGCATTTGAATATGGATTTTGTGTTGGCGATTGCTGAAGATAACGTTCCTAGCACTAAAGCTCCAGATCCTTATATGCATGTATTTTTAGATGCTGGCAACGGAAATGTGTTGGCATTCTTTGAGTTGCCAACTGCCCCAGAGATGGGGCGCGATACCAATACGCCGGATTGGGTGCAGCATATTGCTTTCAAAGTAGACAGCGTGGAAGACCTCGAAGTTGCCAAGTCACGATTACAAGCGAGTGGCATCGACGTGATTGGTGTGACTGACCACACAATATTTAAATCGATTTATTTCTTCGACCCCAATGGCCACCGTTTAGAACTAGCTTGCGATACCGCAACCCCTGAAATGCAAGAAAGACTAGATGCTGTGAAATGGGACATGTTAGAAGAGTGGAGCCAAACCCGAAGAGCACCCAAACACGCAGCCTGGATGCATGAAAAAGAGTTGCACGAATAAATTGGGGTCAGAACCTAATTAATTTTTAAGACTGTGTTTTAGGTTTGAATGCGCAAAACTGAGACACGCCGCACTCCCAGCAACGCGGCGTACGAGCTTGGCATACATAGCGACCATGCAAGATAAGCCAATGGTGCGCGTCGACTAAATACTTTTCTGGAATGCGTTTGAGTAACTGCATCTCCACCTCGTAAGGAGTTTTGCCTTTAGCTAAACCAGTGCGATTTCCAACCCGAAAAATATGTGTATCTACCGCCATCGTTGGTTCGCCATAGGCCACGTTTAACACCACATTGGCAGTTTTGCGACCCACGCCGGGTAGCGCTTCAAGCGACTCGCGACTTCGCGGAATATGGCCTTGGTGTTGGTTCACCAAAATATGACAAGTCTCCATGAGATGGCGGGCCTTGCTTCTAAATAAACCAATTGTTTTAATATGACCCTCAAGTCCATCAAGTCCTAGTCTAATGATTTGCTGCGGCGTATTTGCAACAGGAAATAAACGCCGCGTCGCTTTATTAACACCCACATCTGTCGCCTGTGCACTCAGTAGCACTGCCGCCAGTAACTCAAACACACTGGTATATTCCAACTCGGTATTGGGCTGCGGATTCGCCGCATAAAGCGTCGCAAAAAACGGCTCAATGTGTTCTTTTTTCATTTTGGTAGTTTAGGTTAGTTGAGTTAATTGGGGTCAGAACCCAATTAATTTAAATAGGTTTTGACCCCAATTAGTACCAATAGCAATTAAATTAATTGGGTTCTGACCCCAATTAACTCAACTAACTATGCAATTCGCTGACCGACTTAATAACGTTGAAACTTCTGCTATCCGTGAGCTTTTTAAGTTGCTGGGTAAGCCTGGCATTATTAGTTTTGCGGGCGGGTTTCCGGATAGTGCCATGTTTGATGTGGAGGGCATTCGTGAGGCGAGTGCGCTGGCCTTGTCAAAGGAGCCTGGTGCTGCTTTGCAATATGGCGCTACGGAGGGTTACAACCCACTGCGTGAACAACTGGCTTTATTCATGGTGGCTAAGGGTGTCAAGAATATCTCTGCCGAAGGTTTGATTGTCACCACGGGAAGTCAACAAGCTTTAGATCTTGTGGCCAAGACTTTGCTCAACCCCGAAGATGTTGCTTTGGTAGAAGCGCCCACCTTTTTAGCGACGATCCAATGTTTCCGTTTGTATGGACCCAAAGTCATAGGTGTGCCGATTGATGCGCATGGTGTGCAGGTCGACAAACTCGAATCGATGATGCAGCAGCACAAGCCCAAATTGGTCTACGTCATTCCGACATTTGGCAATCCGAGTGGTGCATTGCTAACCAAAGAGCGCCGTCTAAAAATTCTGCAACTGGCAGTGCAATACAAAACTATCGTCATTGAAGATGACCCGTATGGTGATTTGTATTTTGGTGAGGCTCCGCCGCCGTCGATGTTGGCTTTGAGCGATCAAGTGCCCGGAAGCCGCGATTGGTTGGTGCATTGTGGGTCTTTGAGCAAAGTACTCTCGCCCGGTTTGCGTGTGGGCTGGATGGTGGCTCCGCCAGATTTACTAGCACGCGCTACGATGTGTAAGCAATTTAGCGATGCGCACACATC
>JBAXNJ010000050.1:0-8139 GCA_037133815.1 Betaproteobacteria bacterium | reverse complement strand
GGCTACAAGGGCGTAACAGGCACCATCTCTTTTGATTCAAAAGGAGATATTAAAAATGGAGCATTAACCCTTTATACCTATAAAGCGGGTAAGCGCGACCAACTCGCAGTGGTTCGTTAAAAATTTTTGAAAGACTTGTCCACCAGTTGATTCTCTGGTGCGTTGTATACGCATTGAGATTACAGGAGACGCTCTTGGACAAGTCAGTTTTTCAAATGGATCCCCCCGATGTCGCACTAGAGCGTCGTTATAAAGCTTTAGTAAATGAGACTTCCGGCATCAGAGCAACTTTTGACCGTATCCGCGCCCAACTGGCCCAAGAAGCTGAGCAACGCAGCCGTCCCGCCTCACGTATTTATTCAGGTTTCCGCGCGTTCAAAGCTTAATTAGCTTGTCACGGTTGTTGTCATGCAACAACCTGGTGCACATTTAGGTATCTTTTAGTATTCATATTGTGTTTTAAGTTTCGCTCCATAACTTCCCTTTTTATTGTTGTATTTTCGTAAGCCCATAATTAGCCCATATTTTTAAAAATATGAGGGCGGGTGTTCTTATGAAATTAAGTAGGTTTTTTTCTACCGATATTGCCATTGACCTTGGCACCGCGAACACCCTCATCTATATTAAAAACCAAGGCATCGTTCTAGATGAACCTTCGGTGGTGGTGATCAGAAAAGATTCCCGCCATAACGGTAAGACAACGGTTCTTGCGGTGGGTAACGAAGCCAAATCTATGTTGGGACGTGTGCCTGAAGGCATTGAAGTCATTCGCCCCATGAAAGACGGCGTGATTGCAGACTTCACCGTGACCGAAGTCATGCTCAAGCACTTTATCAAGTTGGCGCATCCGAGCATGCTGTTTCGTCCTAGTCCTCGCATCGTGATTTGTGTGCCTTGTGGCTCTACCCAAGTAGAGCGACGCGCTATTCGTGAGTCGGCCCTGGGCGCTGGTGCTTCTGAAGTATTCCTCATTGAAGAGCCCATGGCTGCAGCCATTGGGGCTGGCCTTCCCGTAACAGAAGCCTGCGGCTCAATGGTGGTGGACATAGGTGGCGGCACTACTGAAGTAGGCATCGTCTCTTTGGGCGGCATGGTTTATAAAAACAGCGCACGTGTCGGTGGCGATAAGTTCGACGAAGCCATCATCAATTACATTCGCCGCAACTTTGGTATGTTGATCGGTGAGCAGACGGCTGAGAGAATCAAAAAAGAAATCGCCACGGCGTTTCCTGGTTCTGGCGTGATGGAATTAGAAATTACAGGCCGCAACCTAAGCCAAGGTATTCCGCAAAGTTTCACCATCAGTTCTAACGAAGTGCTAGAGGCACTCACAGACCCCCTAAACAGCTTGGTATCCACCGTCAAAATCGCGTTAGAAAAAACTCCGCCAGAGCTCAGCTCAGATATCGCGGAGCGCGGAATTATGTTGACGGGTGGCGGTGCTTTATTGAGAGACCTAGACCGCTTGTTATCCGAAGAAACCGGACTGCCTGTGCTAATTGCAGAAGAACCATTGACTTGCGTCGCTATGGGTTGCGGTATTGCTTTGGATCAAATGCAAGGGATGAGTAATATTTTTTCTAGCGACTAAATGCAGTAACTCCAAGTTAAAACTTGAAAAATTCTAGGTTTCGATTTTAATTTTTAGGCGCTGAAGTTGCATTAGCAGGACGTGCGGGCGCTACCCACTTACCAATACCGCCTTGCCTAAAGTCTTGTAAGGTCTGCTCGGTTTTTTGTACCAAGCTATTGGTGCTCTCCATCGTCTTTTGCGTACTTTCCATCACTTTTTGCGTACTCTCCATCACTTTTTGCGTGCTGCCTAGCACCTGACGCGCAGACTGCATGGTTTTCTCGGTGAGTTCGGCATTGCGCACCATGCTGGCACTGCCAAGGTCTAGATTGGTGAGCATATGGTCGACCCTGGGATCTTGTGCACGGGCATTGAGGCTATTGAGCAGTTTTTCTGTCGAGACCAGTGTTTTGTTGATATTGCCTAAGGTGGCGGGCAAACCTTTGTTGGGGTCAGAAATCTCTGCGGCTACAGACATGACACGTGCAATCGCAGGGTCTATTTTTTCTAAAACTTTTTTCTCGAGATCGCGTGCGAGGTCAAAGTGTTTGAGATCGATCGCGTCGTTTTTTTTAAAACCGTCGGTATTGCTGGGGTGTTTACGAAGTATCAATTCAGCGCCAACCAGTTTGGCCGAGGCTAGTTCCAAGGTGGAGCCTGTCGTCGCGAGATTGCGGTATTTCTCTTTGACTTCAAGCGTGCCTTCAATATGGCCATTGGGTGTGAGTTCTATACTTTTGACTTGCCCCACTGGAAAGCCTTGGTAGACCACCTTCATGCCGTTGCTCAAATGTTCACCTGAGCCGGTAGCGAAACGCAACACCAAGTTGTTATCAAATACACCTTGCTTTTTAGCCAACCAAAAGCCAAGGCCTACCAATACGCCTGCTGCAATCGCCGTAATGACAAGAAGATTGCGTAATGCATGTCCTTGTTGCTTTGCTAACTTTGAGGTAGATGACTTTGTCATGCATGTCTCCTAAAAAGGATGTTTGTTTGAGCAGCGTGCATTTTCAAATGGCACCTCTGAGCAGCCAATTGATATATGAATCGGTAGCTTCTACTGAGAGTATCCAAATAACCATTAGCCACAACAAACGCGTAGCGCTTCGTGATGGCGCCTCTTTTGCACGACTCAAAATGAGTTTGTCCAAATGACCGAGCCATCCAAATCCTGACGCTTCTACAGCACTTCGAAGACATAGGCGCATTAGTTCGGTGACGGGGTAGTGCTGTGCGAGTTCTTGTAGGGCCGACTCGCCAAAGGCAGCATTCGATGCTTCGATGCCTAAAAAATAACCCATCAACGCACACAGTAAAAAAACAACGACGTTGACGAGTGCTGCCCAGACGGAAGCCAATATGTCTGACAGCACGTCGTCTGCATTCGCATGGCCTTCCAAAGATTGGAACAACACCACACGAACACCCAGCAACACAGATGTGATCAAGCTGGGAAGTTTTTGAAGTAGCAAGGTGCTCACAACCTCACTAGCAATACCTAAGTTACTCAGCGCGTTAAACGCAACCACTGCACCTAATCCTGCGCCCCATAAAAAACCTAGAAGTCCCGCAAAATCTGCCGTAGAGCGAATGTGCCCAAGGGCTTGCGTCCCTAAACGGTTCGCATGAACGGGAGCGTCAGAGGCTGCCATCAAGCCAATTCAGCGATCAATTCAATTTCTACGCAGGTGCCCATGGGTAACTGCGCCACACCAAAAGCACTGCGTGCGTGCGCACCTTTTTCGCCAAAGATCTGTGCAATCAACTCGCTACAGCCGTTAGTCACCAAATGGTGTTCAACAAAATCAGTAGTGGAATTGACCAAACTCATGACTTTCACAATACGATGTATTTTGTTGAGGTCTCCTACAGCCGCATGCAAAGTCCCTAGTAAATCGATAGCAACTGCACGCGCAGCGTCTTTGCCCTCCGCCGTTTGCATATTGCGGCCAAGTTGACCGACCCATGGCTTGCCGTCTTTTTTGGCGATGTGGCCGCTTAAAAAAACCAATTTACCCGTTTGCACAAAAGGCACATAGGCTGCAGCTGGGACAGAAACAGGTGGCAATTCGATGCCAAGTTCAGAAAGCTTGTTGTATATGCTCATGATTATTTTGAGATAGGGTAAAAATTTTGATTATGGTTTTGATTGTCGCATTGCTTCAACAACTAAAGAAAAACTAATTCAAAATGATTACCTCCATGCACCTCAAGAAACAAGACCACCTGACGATATCAATGATGAGTCTTTTAAAGATGGGGGTTGTCATGTTGTTTCGTGGTTTTGCTGTTTGCGTTTTTATCTTTGGCCTTTTGATTGGTTGGAGTAGTTCTGCCCGCGCGGAATGGAGCGAATTAGCCAAAGAGCCTGAAGCCCAATATTTCTTCGACAAAGATGCTGTCAAGCCTGTGCATGTGTCGCGTTATGCCTGGGTATTGACCAATTTGGCAAAGGCCGACACAACGCCCACAGGTGAGCCCTATGCCTCATACATGATTCGTTTGCGTGTGTATTGCAAAACAGACATGGTGGCGCGTTTGTCGATCAGTTATTTCGATAAGGCCATGGGCAAGGGCAAAGAAGTATCGACAGAAGATCTTCAAGAATGGCGTAACCGTGAAACTCCGATTCGACCCAACACCTATATGTCTGCGTTGAAGAAAGAAGTTTGCGCTGCTAAGGCTGTTGCTGGCTAACAAAAGCAGTGTGCTGGCTATCAAAAGCTTTGCTTACTTAATTCAATAGCAGCGCTTACCTAAACTGCGCATAAACACCCGACGATGTTCGGGTGTTTTCATTTTTACTGCATTTCTTTTTAGGTTGGATTGCTGGGACAGCCTTGCAACTGCAACAAGCCACTTTATGGCTTGCATGGGTTAACCTCGCCGGCGTTTTTTCCTCTGCTGTATTGCTGGTCACATTCATACGGTGCTGGCACCGCTTGACACTGCCTGTGTTCTTGCAATGCGCACTGGTATTGGTGATTTCCGCAGCAACCGCTTTCTTCTGTTGTGCATTTCGAGCGCAGGTTTTTCTTGAAAAACAAATAACACCAAGATTAGAAGGTCAAGTTTTACAAGTGGTGGGACGGGTCACCGCCATGCCACAGCGTATGCAAGAAAACATTCGTTTTCGCTTTGCGGTGCAATCCGCGCAACTGGCAAGTGGAGAGTTAGTAGAACTTCCACCACAAGTCATGCTGGGTTGGTATGTGAATACGGTTACAAATGGCCCAACGCCAACTGATTTACAAGCCGGCGATATGTGGAAGTTTTCTGTCAAGCTCAAAGCGCCACATGGCCATATCAACCCACATGGTTTTGATTACGAGTTGTGGTTATGGGAGCAGGGTTTACAAGCGACAGGGTATGTTCGCAATGGACCTAAAGATAACCAACCGGAGTTGATAGCCCGTAGTTGGCAACATCCGATAGAGCGATGCCGTCAATGGGTGCGCCAACGGGTGTATGCGCAATTAGGTGATCAACCAGGCGCCGGTGTGGTGGTGGCTTTGTTGTTAGGTGACCAAGCAGCGATCGAGCGCGCAGATTGGGATGTGTTTCGCGCGACAGGCGTTGCGCATTTGATGGCGATTTCAGGTTTGCACATTACCGCGCTTGCATGGCTGGTGGCTAGATGTGTTGGCTGGATCTGGCGGCGTTCCGACAAGTGGAGCAAGGCATCTTGGTGTCTTGTGTTGCCAGCACAGCAGGCGTCATGGTTAGCAGCGCTTTTAACTGCCGTTGCCTACAGCGTATTCACGGGTTGGGCCATTCCAGCACAGCGCACCGTGTGGATGTTGGGCGCCGTGTTGGCTTTGCGAATGTCCGGATGGAGATGGCCCGCGTACCAAGTTCTATTGTTCGCAGCGACAGTGGTGTTGATCGCAGATCCGTGGGCTTTTTTGCAAGCGGGTTTTTGGTTAAGTTTTATGGCGGTATCGATTTTGTTTGTCGGTTCGCAATCGTTTCAATTTTTACCTACGCTTATCAGAGAACAATTTTTAATGAGTGTATGCATGGCACCCATAAGTTTGCTGTTCTTTCATCAAGTCTCCTTGGTCGGATTTTTTGCCAACCTCCTTGCCGTGCCCTGGGTGACGTGCGTGGTGACCCCTTTGTCCATGCTGGGACTTCTGATTCCTCTCGCTTGGAACCTAGCCTCATGGGCTATCACTGGTTTGGGGATTTGTCTTAGCTGGGTGGCCAGTCTTTCTTGGGCGCAATGGTCTGCGCCTGCCGCGCCTTTGTGGATGGGCTTACTCAGTATTGCAGGGATGTTTGTATTTGCAATGCCTGTGGCTTGGTGGTGGCGACTATCAGGCGCTTTGTGCATCTGGCCAGTGCTCAACTGGCAAACGCCCAGACCATCTGCTGGCGAATTTGAACTCATTGGCGCAGACATGGGACAAGGCCATGCAGTATTGGTGCGAACTTCGAATAAGAGTCTTCTCTACGACACGGGGCCACGCTATTCGCCAGAGACAGATGCCGGCCAAAGAGTACTTGTGCCCTTGCTGGTTGCTTTAGGCGAGCGTTTAGACCGCGTCGTCATCAGCCACCAAGACAGTGACCACAGTGGAGGCGCAAACAGCGTGCTCAAGATGCAACCTCAAGCAGATGTGCTGACATCGATACCTTCTAACCATCTTTTGCGAACGACCCATCCGATGCAAACATGCACTGCCGGTCAGCAGTGGCAATGGGATGGCGTGTATTTTTCGGTGTTGCATCCGCAACAAGCCGACTATGTCAAAAAATTCAAACCTAACGCACTGAGTTGTGTGCTTCGTATAGAAAGCGCGTCCGGTAAAAGCGCATTGCTAGTGGGAGATATCGAGGCAACCCAAGAAAACCAATTGGTGCAAAGCGGGGTGAACTTGAAATCGGATTGGCTCTTGGTGCCGCACCACGGAAGCGCTACGTCATCCACGCAATCGTTCTTAAAGGCGGTGTCGCCCAGCATTGCTTGGGTGCAAGCGGGGTATCGCAACCGTTTTGGCCATCCGCGGCAAGATGTCATGGCACGTTATGAAACACAAGCCATACGTGTATTTCAGAGTGTTTGGTGTGGTGCATCAGTTTGGCAAAGCGATAAGCCAGAGCGGATGCGTTGCGTGCGCGAAGAACAAAGACGATATTGGCACCATGCGACTCCACCAAGATACCAATGTGGGTGCTGGTTTTTCTTCTACAACTACCACGGCTAGAGCTACAGCTACGGCTACAGCTACAGGTGCGATTACCTAGGGTTCAGAGGCTATCTTGGGGCTAGAACAACCTGCCAGCCAATATAAACCCAAGCCCGCAACAAACCACTTCAATATGGAGAGGGCAGGCAACGGAAGTTATCCGCCGCGGCGCATCAAGTCGAAGAAGTCCACATTGGTCTTGGTGGCCTTCATGTTTTTGAGCATCAATTCCATAGATTCAATTTCGTCCATGTTGTACATAAACTGACGCAAGATGCGGGTTTTTTGCAAAATTTCGGGCGGAAGCAACAACTCCTCGCGACGGGTACCACTGCGGTTGAGTTGAATCGCTGGGAACACCCGTTTTTCGTACAAACGGCGGTCCAAATGAATTTCACAGTTGCCGGTTCCTTTAAATTCTTCAAAGATCACCTCGTCCATGCGGCTACCGGTGTCTACCAAGGCCGTAGCGATTATGGTGAGAGAACCGCCTTCTTCGACTTTGCGGGCCGCACCAAAGAAACGCTTGGGGCGTTGCAGAGCATTCGAGTCCACACCACCGGTCAATACTTTGCCAGAGGAAGGCACCACGTTGTTGTAAGCGCGGGCCAAACGGGTGATGGAGTCGAGCAAGATCACCACGTCTTTTTTGAGTTCAACCAAGCGCTTGGCGCGCTCAATCACCATCTCAGCCACGTGTACGTGGCGAGCAGCTGGCTCATCAAAAGTAGAAGCAATAACTTCTGCCTTGACAGAGCGTTGCATCTCGGTCACCTCTTCAGGGCGCTCGTCGACCAACAAGACCATCATGTGGCTATCGGGGTAATTGGCAGCAATCGCGTGGGCGATGTGCTGCATCATCACGGTCTTACCGCTCTTGGGCGGCGCAACCACCAAAGCACGCTGGCCTTTTCCGATGGGAGCGATGATATCGATAATGCGGCCGGTGATGTTTTCCTCGCCCTTGGTGTCTTGTTCGAGCTTCATGTGCTCGCGTGGGAACAAAGGGGTCAAGTTTTCAAACATGACCTTGTGTTTGTTGTTTTCAGGCAGGTCGTCGTTGACTTTATCGAGCTTGGTAAGTGCAAAGTAGCGCTCGCCGTCTTTAGGGATGCGAACTTCGCCTTCGATCATGTCGCCCGTATGCAGGTTGAAACGGCGCACTTGGCTTGGGCTGATGTAGATGTCGTCCGTGCTGGCGGTGTAGCTGGTGTCAGGGCTACGCAAGAAGCCAAAACCGTCGGGCAAGATTTCGAGGACGCCATCGGCGAACACTTGTTCACCAGCGCGTGCGCGCTTTTTGATGATGGCGAACATGAGCTCTTGCTTGCGCATGCGGCCCGTGTTTTCAATTTCGAGTTCTTCGGCTTG
>JBAXNJ010000049.1:0-8188 GCA_037133815.1 Betaproteobacteria bacterium | reverse complement strand
GTATTGCTTTGTTAAAGGAACGTATTGCTGGTACTGGGTACCCATACGAACATAGCGCGTATCTCCTACAACACCCATATCACTGTTAACACGCAGGTACTTTCCAGAAGAGGGGTTCAAATAACTGTCTCGGCCATCACGCGCCCAGCCAACAGTTAAGGGAACAGTTTTAGTGGTGTAACCATAGGTGTTGGCATACGCCAAATAAGAAGCAGGAAGGTTCGTTCCAGGTACGATTTCTGTTTGCTCCACTCCAACGCCAGTAAACACACGATCTAACTCGCTAAACGGGATTCCAAAATTGATGGCAACTGCGTCAGATATCAGACGGTAATCGCCCCCCTGCGTCACGTAGGGCTTGCTGGAACGGTGAGAGAAAGAGAAAGACCGTGAAACACCATCTTCAGTGAAATAGGGATTTGTGGTACTGACCACGTAATAAGTGTTGAACTTGCTCGTACTAATCTGTACACCTAAGTTTTGGCCAGAACCAAAGATGTTGTCTTGCTGGATACCAAAACTTAAAGTAACTTTTTCTGCGCTAGAAAAGCCTGCGCCCAAAGTTAGCATGCCAGTGGGCTTCTCCACCACGCTAACGTTGAGGTCAACTTGGTCCATCGTTGAAGGCACCTCTTGGGTATCCACTTCCACGTCTTTGAAATATCCAAGACGGTTCACCCGGTCTTTAGAGAGTTTGATCTTGTCGCCGTCATACCAAGCCGATTCCATTTGGCGGAACTCACGGCGGACAATTTGATCGCGCGTGCGGTTATTACCCAAAATGTTGATGCGGCGCACATAGGCGCGGCGTGAAGGGTCAGCGACTAACACCAGCTTCACCAAATTGGTGGATCGGTCAATTTCAGGACGAACTTCTGTACGGGCAAAAGCAAAACCAAAATTGCCAAAGTAATCGTTAAAGGCCTTGGTGGTCTTGGCAACGTCATCAGCGTTGTATGGTTTGCCCGCCTTAATTTGAATCAAGGACTTGAACTCATCGTCTTTACCAAGGAAGTAGCCTTCCAGAGCCACTTCAGACACCACAAAGCGATCGCCTTCTGTGATGTTCAACGTGATGCTAATGTCTTGCTTATTTGGAGAGATAGCCACTTGCGTCGAATCCACGCGGAACTCTAAAAAACCACGCGATAAATACCAAGCACGCAAGGTTTCCAAGTCAGCATTGAGTTTGGTGCGCGAATAACGGTCAGTTTTGGTATACCAACTCAGCCAATTACCGGTATTTTGGTCTAACTGGTCAAGCAATGTCGATTCTGAGAAAGTCTTACTTCCGACAATGCGCATTTCTTTGATCTTGGCCAGGTCACCTTCAATCACGGTGAAAGACAAATTCACACGGTTACGTTCTGCTGGTGTGATGGTTGTGATGATTTCAGCGCCGTACAAACTGCGGTTGACATATTGGCGCTTCAATTCTTGCTCGGCGCGGTCAGCCAAGGCTTTGTCAAAGGGACGGCCTTCGGCCAATCCGATATCACGCAAAGCCTTGCGCAAAACGTCTTTATCAAATTCCTTGGTGCCAATGAAATCGACTTGCGCAATATTGGGGCGCTCTTCGACGATCAACACCAACACATTGCCACTGACTTCGATGCGTACGTCTTTGAAAAGACCCAAAGCGAACAAACTGCGAATGGCGGATGCGCCTTTTTCGTCGGTGTAGTCATCCCCAACACGCAAGGCAATCGAGGCAAAAACAGTACCCGGCTCAACCCGCTGCAAGCCCTCTACTCGAATATCACCCACTTTGAAAGGGTCGGCGGCACATGCATGAAAAGCAAAAACTGATGCAACACAACCTACCAAAATTTTGGACAAGGTCGATCGACGAAATTGGTAAAGAGGCTGGTTCATGAAGAGGAAATTAAGCGACCCATGAGGGGATTTTGTCGATTGGAAACAAGGCAAGAGTCACAGCGGGCATGATACAACACGGTCACAGGCGTAAACCCTACTTAAAAGGGTCAACCCATGGCCCATTTGCTTACACATGAAAGCGCTAATATGCGCGTTCTTTCATCTAAGGCCAAGAGATCTTCTATGGTTGACATGTTCGATACCAATTGCGCACTCAGGCAATGTGCATTGACATGGTGAATTTGATCAAAGCGAATGCGATTGGTTAAAAAAGCCCCCACAGCCACTTCATTGGCAGCATTGAGCACCGCCGTTGTACCTAAAGGCGCACGCAAAGCCTCCCAAGCCAAATGCAAACCAGCAAACCGCTCACGGTGGCCATGGTCATCCAAGGATTCAAAACTCATGTCGGCCAAGCTTTGAAAATCCAAAGCTTGCGCGCCAGACGCCATTCTCTCAGGCCAACTCAGGCCATACGCGATCGGCACACGCATATCGGGCGTTCCTAGTTGCGCCACCACCGAAGTGTCTCGGTACTGAACCATGGAATGGATCACACTTTGTGGGTGAATCACCACCTCCAAGCGCTCTGGTGGCAATCCAAACAAGTAATGCGCTTCTATCACTTCAAGCGCTTTGTTCATCATGGTGGCGGAGTCGACGGAAATCTTGCGGCCCATCACCCAATTGGGATGCGCAACTGCTTCTTCGGGCGTTACATCTTTCAGGGTTTTGACATCACGCCTGCGAAACGGGCCGCCCGAAGCCGTGAGGATAATTTTCTCAACCCTGGTTTCCCAAGTGCTTGCATCTTCTGGCAAAGATTGAAAGATGGCGGAGTGTTCGCTGTCGATAGGTATCAAGGTGGCGCCACCTTGTTGAACCGCCTTCAAAAATACATCGGCACCGACAACCAACGCCTCTTTGTTCGCCAACAGCAAACGTTTGCCTGATAAGGCCGCTGCAATACATGCTTTTAGACCGGCGGCACCCACAATAGCGGCCATCACACTGTCGACATGCGGATGTGCAGCAACTTCTTCTAGCGCCTTGGCGCCCGATTGCACACGAATACCAAGACCATGCGCATCCAATTTTTCTTGTAGTTGACTGGCAGCATCTGCGTGGGCCATCACCACCATCGATGGCTTGAATGCCACACACTGTTGCAACATCAAATCTACCTGCGTGGCACCCGTCAATGCAAATACTTCAAACCGATCAGGGTGTCGCGCAATAACGTCCAGCGTGTTCACACCAATAGATCCAGTAGATCCCAAAATAGTGATGCGCTGAGGTTGAGAGTTATTCGACTTACTCATATAACAAATTGAGACAACATCATCGCCAAAGGCAATGTAGGTAATAGCGCATCAACACGGTCCAACACACCGCCATGCCCTGGCAGTAATTGGCTACTGTCTTTGACTCCTGCTGAACGCTTGACCATAGACTCCACCAAATCACCCACTACGCTCATTGCGGTCAGAAAGGTGATGGACACTAAAAAATAAACCCATCCATGGGCATACAACAAACTATAAATACTGGGGCTGTCAAACATAGCCATTTGGTCAGCCCACACCCACACAATAGCCAAGGCCCATACAGCGCAGGCGCCACCCCACACACCTTCCCAGCTTTTGCTAGGACTCAAACTCGGCGCCAACTTTAGGCGACCAAACGCTTTGCCAGCGAAATACGCCGCGATATCAGCTATCCAAACCAAAACAAAAATAGACAGCATGTAGTTGATGCCCACGCGCTTAGCCTGAAAAATGGCTACCCAACAAAGCCAAAGCGCGAGTGTGCCGCCTAATAATTTAATAGCAATATGAACCGAGCCCCATCCAGCGAGACCGCCCCGCAACATCCAAGCACCTACCAATACCCAAAAGGTGCCAGCAACAGCCCATAAATTAGGCGTGGTGTGTAGTGGTAACTCAAACATCTTCCATGAGCCTAAACAAAGCGCGACACATACCGAGCCCAGTCCCAAAGAGCGGGCCATGCTTTGACCCATCAATCGGCCCCATTCCCAAGCCCCCGCAGCAATCAACACCAAAGCCAACCAAGCTAGCAGTTCTGCAGAATCAGCAAAAAAAGCCGGCAGAAAAACTGCCAATAAAACCAATGCCGTGATGATGCGAAGCTTGAGCATGCAGCCTAGTCTTAGACCGCCATGATTTCTTGTTCTTTGCTCGCTACGACTTTGTCGATGTCAGAAATATGTTTATCGGTTACTTTTTGAATATCGGCTTCTGCGCGTTTTTGCTCGTCTTCAGAAGCCAGTTTGTCTTTGACTAATTTTTTAACAGCTTCATTGGCATCACGGCGTAAATTACGCACTGAAATTTTTGCGTTTTCACCTTCGGTGCGGACCACTTTGGTCAGCTCTTTACGGCGCTCTTCCGACATGGGTGGCATAGGCACACGAATCAACTCGCCCATAGACGATGGATTGAGACCCAAATCACTATCACGAATCGCTTTTTCGATTTTGGCGGCCATGGATTTCTCCCAAGGCTGCACGCTAACTGTGCGTGCATCCAACAACGACACGTTGGCCACTTGGCTCAAAGGGACCATGGCACCGTAGTAGTCAACTTGCACGTTATCGAGCAAGGCCGGGCTTGCACGACCTGTGCGAATTTTGGTGAGGTTGTTTGAAAAAGAGGCGATCGACATATCCATTTTGGATTCAGCCGTTTTTTTAATGTCTGCAAGGGTCATCATTTACTCCTGATGCAAGTTCAATTTAGACATGGACCAATGTACCTTCATCTTCGCCCATCACTACACGGCGCAATGCGCCATTCTTGAAGATAGAAAAAACTTTGATGGGCAACTTTTGGTCGCGGCACAAAGCAAATGCGGTGGCATCCATGATGCCCAGATTTTGACCGATCGCTTGGTCAAAACTCAATTGGCTGTAACGGGTAGCCTTAGGATCTTTTTTAGGGTCTGCGGTGTACACGCCATCTACCTTGGTGGCTTTCAATACCATCTCAGCGCCAATTTCAGCGCCACGCAATGCGGCCGCCGTGTCGGTTGTGAAAAATGGGTTGCCAGTACCCGCAGCAAAAATAACCACCTTGCCCTCTTCTAAATATTGCAATGCTTTGGGACGCACATAGGGTTCCACCACTTGGTCAATAGCAATGGCAGACATGACGCGAGCGGTCAGGCCGGCTTTGTTCATGGTGTCAGCCAAAGCCAAAGAATTCATCACCGTCGCCAACATTCCCATGTAATCGGCCGTAGCGCGGTCCATACCTACAGCGCCGCCCGCAACACCTCTAAAAATATTACCGCCACCAATCACGATCGCCACTTCAACGCCCAAGTTGATGACCTCTGACACTTCGCCAACAATACGCACGATCGTGGCGCGGTTGATACCAAAAGCGTCATCCCCCATCAATGCTTCGCCTGAGAGTTTGAGCAAGATACGTTTATAGGCCGGTTGGGGGTGGGTCATATAAAAAATCCTAGGTAATGGCAATTGTTAAAGGTAATCTTGATGTAAAAAAGGGGGCCAATGCCCCCTTGTTCATTACGCCGACTGTTTAGCGGCAGCGACTTGGGCAGCCACTTCGGCAGCAAAGTCATCCACCTTCTTCTCAATTCCCTCGCCCACTACATACAGGGTGAAAGATTTCACCGATGTGTTGGCAGACTTGAGCATTTGCTCAACCGTTTGTTTGTCGTTCTTCACAAAAGGTTGGTTAAACAAAGACACTTCTTTGAGATATTTCTGCACTGAGCCTTCGATCATCTTGGTCGCAATGTCAGCAGGTTTGCCTGACTCAGCCGCTTTAGCAGTAGCGACTGAACGCTCTTTTTCAATCAGTTCAGCAGGAACGTCAGCGCTGGTCAATGACACGGGCTTCATGGCGGCAACGTGCATCGCAACGTCTTTCGCGGCAGTTTCAACGCCTTCAAATTCAACTACCACACCAATGCGGGTTCCGTGCAGGTAAGCGCTCAAAGAATTGGCGCCCTCGAAACGCTTGAAACGACGGAAACTCATGTTTTCACCGATCTTGCCAATCAAACCTTTACGCACGTCTTCCAATGTGGGGCCGAAGCCATCTTGGCTGTAAGACAAAGCGCCCATGTCTTCGACATTAGCAGGGTTGTTGTCAACGATCAATTTGGCAGCAGCTTGCGCCATGGCCAAGAAACTGTCGTTCTTGGTCACAAAGTCAGTTTCGCAGTTAACTTCCAATAAGGCGCCTTGGTTGCCAGCGATAAAGCTTGTAACAACGCCTTCTGCTGTAACACGGCTAGAGGCTTTGCCAGCCTTGCTTCCTAGTTTGACGCGCAACAGCTCTTCGGCTTTGGCCATATCGCCATCGGCCTCAGTCAAAGCTTTTTTGCACTCCATCATGGGGGCGTCTGTTTTGCCCCTTAGTTCAGCCACCATGCTTGCGGTAATTGCAGTCATGTATTTCTCCGTATCAATAAATTGTGTATTGGGTTTCAGTTATGAAAAAGGGGCTAACGTGAGCCCCTTTTGAAAATCAAGCTCTTGTTTACTCTGCCACTTCAACAAATTCGTCAACACCTTCAGCAGCGACCGCCTTGACAATGTCGTTGGCAGCATCAGCACGGCCTTCCAAAATAGCGTCGGCAATGCCGCGTGCATACAAGGTTACAGCCTTGGATGAGTCGTCATTACCTGGGATGATGTAATCGATGCCTTCGGGTGAGTGATTGGAGTCCACCACACCGATCAATGGAATTCCCAATTTTTTGGCTTCCAAAATTGCAATTTTGTGATAGCCCACGTCGATCACAAAAATTGCGTCAGGCAGAGTGGCCATGTCTTGGATACCGCCGATCTCTTTTTCGAGCTTTTCAATCTCGCGCTGGAACATCAACTGTTCTTTTTTAGACAAAGCGTCCAAACCGGCTTCTTGTTGGATCTTCATGTCTTTCAAACGCTTGATAGACGTTTTGACAGTTTTGAAGTTGGTCAACATACCACCCAACCAACGCTGGTCCACAAAAGGGACACCAGCACGCTGGGCTTCAGAAGCGACGATTTCGCGGGATTGGCGTTTGGTACCGACCATCAAAATAGTGCCGCGGTTGGCGGACAACTGCTTGGCGAACTTAGCAGCCTCTTGGAACATCGGTAACGATTTTTCCAAATTGATGATGTGAATTTTGTTGCGATGGCCAAAAATAAACGGTGACATTTTTGGGTTCCAGAAACGGGTTTGGTGTCCGAAGTGGACGCCGGCTTCTAGCATTTCGCGCATGGTGACTGACATAGATGTACTCCAAAGGTTAGGTCTAAAATGCAGTTCTTGATTTCTACAAGATCTCTAAAAAGATTGCTTGTAGAAACACCTTGAATGAACTGATTCGAGGATTTATTTCATGAATAAGCACACTAAAGTGGTGCTTCATTCGCAAAACCCCAATATTCTAACATAGTCAACGAGAGCATTACCCATGAAAATCGCCGTGATCGGTGCAGGCGTGGTGGGAATTACCACCGCCTACGAACTTGCCATGCAGGGCCATGAGGTCAAAGTCTTCGAGCGCAACAGTTCAGTAGCACAAGAGTGTAGTTTTGCGAATGCTGGTGTGATTTCTCCAGGCTATGTCACCCCTTGGGCAAAGCCAGGCATGGCTTGGTTTGTACTTTCTCAATTGGGTAGAAAAAATGCCCCTGTGCGCATCTCCGGGCTAGGTTTGGCGGAAATGGCATGGCTCTCTAAATGGTGGCGAGCTTGCGACATTAACACCTTCAACCGTAATCGCAAAAACCTTCTCGACCTCTCCCTATACAGCCAGCAAAGGACGCACGAACTGACCAAACGTTTGCATCTCAACCATGACCGGTCACAGGGCTATATGGTGTTGATGCGTGGAGAACGTGAACGTAAATTGCTGCAAGCGTCGATTGAACTCATGCGGGCGGAAGGCCTAGATCTCAAAGTGCTTTCGCCAACTGAGGCCTGCGAGATTGAACCCGCACTCAATACCGCTGAAACAAAACTTGTGGAGGCGCTCTACTTTCCTAACGACGAAGTAGGCAACTGCCGCGAGTTCGCATACCTTCTCAAAAAAGAAGCAGAAGATTTAAGCGTTGAATTCGAGCTCAATGCCAACGTACAAAATCTCTCGCCAGAACAACCCCACACCATTCGACTTTCTGCGCAAGATAAAGGACAAAAGTTTGATGCAGTGGTGGCGTGTACTGGGCTTGCCAGTGCAGCGCTCCTCAAGCCTCTAGGTGTTCATATTCCATTGATGGCCGTGCATGGTTATTCCATCAGTGCTGCTGTGCGTG
>JBAXNJ010000048.1:0-8198 GCA_037133815.1 Betaproteobacteria bacterium | reverse complement strand
GGCACACTCCAGATCGCCCGCAAGGTGTTCCGCAACGTATTGAGATTGTGGAAGCCTCTCATCCCGTCCCAGATAAAGCGGGTCTAGAAGCGTCACAACGTATTTTGTCTTTGACGCAAGGGCTTACTGAAGATGATTTGGTGTTGTGTTTAATATCAGGCGGTGGATCTGCTTTGCTCACTGCGCCAGCAGAGGGTTTGCGTTTAGAAGATAAACAACGCATCAACCAAGAGTTGTTGAACAGCGGCGCATCGATTGGCGAAATGAACTGTGTGCGTAAACATTTGTCACGCATCAAAGGCGGTCGTTTGGCCGCAGCGTGTAAGCCTGCGCGCGTATTGACGCTCACTATCAGCGATGTCCCAGGCGATGATCCATCTGTCATCGCCAGTGGACCCACCGTGCCCGATGCGTCTACTTGCGTAGATGCATGGAATATCTTGCAACGTTATGGCATTGCTTTGCCCCCTAAGGTTGAGGCTGATTTAAAGGCGGGTGTATTGGAGACTCCCAAGCCTTCTTCCGCTTGGAGTAATAACAGCGTTCACTTGATAGCGACGCCCTTGCAATCTTTGGAAGCTGCTGCCCAATTGGCACGTGATGCAGGCCTCAACGCGTATGTTTTGTCAGACGAATTAGAAGGTGAATCTCGCGAAGTCGGAAAAGTACATGCTGCACTTGCAAGAGCGGCTGCGCGCGGCATCGGACCGTTTCAAAAACCTTGTGTAATTTTGAGTGGTGGTGAAACCACCGTAACGATTCGCCCCCAAGTTGCAGGCACACCCAGAGGACGAGGTGGACGCGCTGGTGAGTTTTGTTTAGGCCTTGCAGTAGCCCTGCAGGCTCAGAAAAACGTGTGGGCGCTGGCTGCAGACACGGATGGCATTGACGGTGTAGAAAACAATGCAGGTGCACTGGTGACACCAGACACCTTGCAACGCGCTAGCGAAAGAGGTATGCCAGCGACTAGTTATTTAGATCGCAATGATGCGTATGGTTTCTTTGATGGCTTGCAAGATTTAGTCGTGACCGGCCCAACGCACACCAATGTGAACGACTTTCGCGCGATTTTGGTTCTATAAACTTTTATAGTTAAAGCCTGCATCTAAAATCAAACACATGAGTATCAAATCAGACAAATGGATTCGGCGCATGGCCGAACAGCACGGCATGATCGAACCTTTCGAGCCAGGCCAAATTCGCCACAACGCTGCTGGCGAAAAAATCGTGAGCTATGGCACCAGCAGTTATGGATATGACATCCGCTGTGCGCCTGAGTTCAAGGTTTTTACCAATATTTACAGCACAGTGGTTGACCCTAAGAATTTTGATGAGCGTAGTTTTGTGGATATGCATTCCGATGTCTGCATCATTCCGCCTAACAGTTTTGCATTAGCTCGCACAGTCGAATACTTTCGAATACCACGCAATGTGCTGACAATATGTTTAGGTAAAAGCACTTACGCGCGTTGCGGCATCATCGTCAATGTCACGCCGTTCGAACCAGAATGGGAAGGCTATGTGACGCTTGAATTCAGTAACACCACGCCACTGCCTGCCAAAATTTACGCAGGTGAGGGCTGTGCCCAGGTGCTGTTTTTTGAGAGCGATGAAGTGTGTGAGACCAGCTATAAAGACCGTGGCGGTAAATACCAGGGTCAAGTGGGCGTGACGCTCCCTAAAACCTAATCTCTTTCCCCACTGGCTTGTTTTAGAGCCCTACAGCCCAGAGTGCGACAATAGTGCTCTAAATGACTACTTCCTTTTCTAATTTGCAGCTAGCCCCAGCGCTAGCACGTGCCGTCTCCGAAATGGGCTACGAGTCCATGACGCCGATCCAAGCCCAAGCTATTCCTGTTGTATTGACAGGGCAAGACGTGATGGGTGCAGCGCAAACGGGTACTGGTAAAACAGCCGCATTCTCTTTGCCACTCTTGCAGCGCTTACTCAAACACGAAAACAGTTCTACTTCACCCGCGCGCCACCCTGTGCGTGCATTGGTTTTATTACCTACGCGTGAACTGGCAGACCAAGTAGCGCAGCAAGTCAAGGCTTATGCCCAATACACGCAGTTACGCTGTGCGGTGGTCTTCGGTGGCATGGACATGAAGCCACAAACGATTGAATTGAAAAAAGGTGTCGAGGTCTTGGTGGCCACACCAGGGCGTTTGCTAGACCATATTGAAGCCAAGAATGTAGTACTCAACCAAGTTGAGTATGTGGTGTTGGACGAAGCAGACCGAATGCTCGATATCGGCTTTTTGCCAGACTTGCAACGCATTTTGAGTCACTTGCCTAAGCAACGTACGACGCTTTTGTTCTCCGCCACGTTCTCTCCTGAAATCAAACGCTTGGCCAGTAGCTATTTGCAAAACCCTGTCACTATTGAAGTCGCGCGTCCTAATGAAACTGCTGCGACGATTGAACAGCATTTCTACAGCGTCAGTGTGGATGACAAATACCGTGCCTTGCGCCAATTGGTCAAGAGCAAAGGCATTACCCAAGCTTTTGTTTTTTGCAATAGCAAGTTGGGTTGTGCGCGCTTGGCACGTTCGCTAGAGCGAGATGGTTTGCGCACCACTGCGCTGCATGGTGATAAGAGTCAAGACGAACGCCTCAAGGCGTTAGAGGCCTTTAAACAGGGCCAAGTGGATTTGCTGGTTTGCACTGACGTTGCAGCACGTGGCTTGGACATTAAAGATGTGCCGGCAGTGTTTAACTTTGATATCCCTTTCAATGCTGAAGACTATGTGCACCGCATTGGTCGCACTGGACGCGCTGGCGCGCAAGGGCAGTCGATCAGCTTTGTGTCTGCGAGTGACCAACGTTTGGTGGTCGATATAGAGAAGTTGCTTAAAACCAAAATTGAGCTTGAAGCCGTAGAGTTTGAAGAAGACAAGCCGCGTGGGCGCATCAATACAGGTCGTCGTGCTTGGGGTGACGACGATCCGCGCGACGCCATAGATACTTTGCGCGAGTCACAAAACCGCCGTCCTAGTCATTACGCCAGCACAACACGCGTCAAACAAGACCCGTTTTTCGATAAGCCCTACGAAGAACCTTCAGCCGACGATGTCAAGCCAGCTGTTGCACCAGATCCATTGCGTAAATCACCCAATATCAAGCCAAAACGCAATGTGGCAGCGTTGTTTAAAACTACGGCTTAAATAGGCTGGTTGAAGTTTTTTTGCAGATTGCCTGAGACGCAAAGCCAAGGCCCAATTATTTCAACGGGTCTTTAGACTGCGGACATTTAACTTGAAAGCGCTCCGCCAGTCGTGCATCTTTAATAAGCACGTCATCTAACTTTAGTGCAGTCAAGCATCCCCCCCATAAACAGCCGTCATCCAAACACACCACGTCAGCGCGAGAAGGTATTTGAAGCGTTGACCAGTGGCCAAATGCAATCACGGTTTGCTGGGTCAAACGGTCGGGAAGATCAAACCAAGGCATCAAGCCATCGGGCGCATTTTCTGGAGATTTCTTATAAAAGAAATCCATAGCACCCTGTGCATTGCAATAACGTATACGGGTGAAAGTATTGACGATGATTCGAAGTCGATCATGCCCCGTCAAAGCATCATCCCACTGGTTAGGCATACCGCCATACATATGCGCGATGAAGTCGCCTAATGCGTCACTTCGTAATATGGACTCCACTTCGCCCGCAAGAGTCATGGTTTTTTCTGTGGTCCATTGCGGCAGTACACCAGCATGCACCATCAATACATTACCGACTTGCAGTGCCATATGCTGATGTCGCAGCCAATGCAGCAGCACATCACGGTCAGGTGCATTCAAAATATCTTGGAAGGTGTCTGAGGTGTTGAGCTTTCGCGCACCAAAAGAGACAGCCAATAAATGGAGGTCGTGGTTACCTAGCATGCACTGTGCGCTACCACCAAAATCCATGAGTCTTCGCAAAACTTGCGCGTTATCAGACCCACGATTGACCATATCGCCCAGCATATAGAGCGTATCGCGACTAGGTGAGAAGTCGATATGCGCTAGCAAACGCACCAAAGCCTCATCACAACCTTGTACGTCACCAATCAAGTAAAGTGCCATGTTCTGATTGTCTCAAACGGATTGCGTTAGTCTTGCACCCATGGATATCTTTTTAATTTTTCTGCTTACGCTGCTCAATGGCGTGTTTGCCATGTCCGAAATGGCCTTGGCCTCATGCCGTAAGCCAAGGTTGGCGGCGCTCGTAGCTGAGGGCGACAAGGGTGCGCGTGCAGCTTTGCGCCTACTGACCCAGCCCACACAGTTTTTATCGACGGTGCAAATTGGCATTACCTCGATTGGCGTTCTCAACGGTATCGTGGGTGAAGCCGCATTTAGTTTGAATTTATCGCGATGGTTGGTCGCCCAAGGCGTCGCTGACAGATTTGCAGATGGCCTTGCCACTGCATGTGTAGTGACCTTGATCACGCTGAGCACGATTTTGTTTGGCGAATTGGTACCCAAGCGTATTGGTCAGTTATACCCAGAAGTTGTAGCGCGTTTGACTGCCCCTTTGATGTTGGCGCTAGCCACTATGGCAAGACCCGTGGTGTCCTTTTTATCGAGCAGTACAAGCCTGATATTGAAATGGCTCAAGATTGACACACGGAGTTTGCGCACTGTGACTGAAGAGGAAATTAGCGCGAGTTTGGAAGAAGGTGTGGACGCAGGCGTGATTGAAGCGCATGAACACCAAATGGTACAAAACGTTTTTAACTTGGATGAACGACCCTTGACGTCCATCATGGTGCCGCGTTCAGACATTGAATGGCTAGAAGCCAAAACCTCCGTACAACAGGCTCTAGCGGAAGTAGGTTCTATCGGCGCGCATTCTTGGTATCCCGTGTGTCGTGAGGGGTTAGACGACGTGGTGGGAGCTGTCAGCGTGTCTCAACTTTTACGGGTACCTCCTAATTCACAAATTGCAGTAGAAACTTTGGCGCAACCGGTATCTTTTGTTCCAGAGACGTTGAGCGGCCTAGATTTGTTAGAGCAGTTCAGAAGACCGGTTGAGCGCGCGACAGCGCATGGCCGCATGGTGTTAGTAGTAGATGAATACGGTGTAGTGCAGGGTTTGATGACGCCACGCGATTTGTTAGAAGCGATTACAGGGGAGTTGCTTCAAGCCACGTCCTCTGAAGATGCGTGGGCTGTTCCAAGACCCGACGGCAGTTGGTTAGTCGATGGCTTGATGCCAGTTGGTGAATTTAAAGCGCGTTTGAAAATAGCTGAGTTACCCGATGAAGACCGCGGTATTTACAACACGGTAGCAGGCTTGGTCATGGCGATTGCTGGTCATATGCCAGTAGAAGCAGAGTGTTTTGACTTTGGCGAATGGAAGCTAGAAGTCGTGGACTTAGACGGAAGACGGATTGACAAGGTGTTGGTTAGCCGCGTCGCTGAAAAGGCAGTTGGTACACCCAAATAGGACGTGTGTCATTGCCATAAATGATGGCAGTAGGCACGATGCCAATTGCCTCAAATTCCAAACTCACCAGCCAAGCGCCACGTCGCATCTCTGCTTCGGCTTTTTCAACAGCGCGTGGCATGCTTTCTGGGCGTTGGAACATATAGACCATGTCGTAACTGCGCCAGTCGACCATCCAAATGTCGCCTTGACGAATCGTGGCAAAGGAGCAACGGATAGCGCTGATGATTCGCAACGGCCAGCTCATCTCGACACCATTTAAATCTGCACGTGGGTAGGCGTCACGCAGAGCAATCAAACCATCGCCTAAACCACTACCTGCATCCAAGATACGCGCACCACCGAGCAAGGTAATCTGCTCAGGCAATTGGCGTAAAGCTTTACGTGGCGTGGGAAACAGGGGTGCGTCTTTCCATGCTTTGCGCGGATAAATAACCACAATCAAGCCGAGCAGTAACAACCAACCAATCGGAGGCATGGTGAGCGCACCTGATGCGGCCCACATGGATAGGGGAAACCCCACCAGTATCAAAATACGCCGCATTTTGGTGGTGGCCAGAGAAGTCAAGACGCCGCCCCAAAACGTCGCAACTGTGAGCCCCACCCATTCAGGGGCACCTATATGCTTCAACCCTGCAAAGATAAGCCATGAGGAACCCCAAGCAAGCAGTGCTGGTATAGGCCAAATTAAAAGTTTCATGGGGCATGAATCGTTAAGTGAAACTATTTATCCAAGTGATACCTAGTCACCCGCTCCACCTCATTCTTAGAACCCAAAATCACGCTAATACGCTGATGCAGTTGCGTAGGTTGCACTTCCAAAATGCGCTGCAGGCCATTGGTGGCTGCGCCACCAGCTTGCTCGATTAACCAACTCATAGGATTGGCTTCATACATCAAGCGTAACTTTCCAGGCTTCTCTGGTTCACGCTTGTCCCACGGGTACATGAAAATTCCGCCGCGGGTCAAGATGCGATGAACGTCGGCCACCATAGATGCAATCCAACGCATGTTGAAGTCTTTGCCGCGCGGACCTTCTTTTCCAGCCAAACATTCATCAACATAACGTCTAACAGGCGCATCCCAATGCCGCATATTGCTCATATTGATGGCGAATTCTTTGGTGTCTTCTGGGATCTTCACGTTTTCTTGTGTCAACACAAACGAGCCTTGCTCGCGGTCCAATGTGAACATGGCCACGCCGTTTCCGACGGTTAACACTAAAGTGGTTTGGGGGCCATACACGCAATAGCCAGCAGCTACTTGCTGCGTACCAGGTTGCAAAAAGTCTTGCTCGGTCACTGCAGTGTTATTACTCACCTTTTTCAACACGCTGAAGATGGTGCCAATGCTCACGTTGACTTCAATGTTGCTAGATCCATCTAGTGGGTCAAACATCAACAGGTATTCGCCTTGCGGGTAGCGATTCGGCACTACGTGAATGCTGTCCATCTCTTCAGACGCCATGGCGGCCAAGTGGCCGCCCCATTCATTGGCTTCAATCAATACATTGTTAGCAATGATGTCGAGCTTCTTTTGGACCTCACCTTGTACGTTTTCGCTTCCAGCCGAGCCCATGACATCGCCAAGTTCACTGCCTAATGCGCCTTTGTTGACGGCATGGCTAATGCTTTTACAAGCGCGTGCTACCACTTCAAGCAACAAACGTAATTCAGAGGGAATACGACCTTTTGCGCGTTGTTCTTCGACCAAATAGCGGGTGAGAGAAATACTCATCGTGCGTCCTTCATGTCTTATTGAGAAAGGGCGCGTGAGACAACCTCACGCACGTCGTTGCTTAAGTCGGGTTTGGCGGCGACACGTTCGATCGCGACTTTCGCGGCTGAGCGATACGGCTCTGCCAAATGGCTCCAACGATCCAGCGCACGGGCTAAACGCGCAGCGACCTGTGGATTCGTCGCATCCATTTCTAAAACGCGATCACTCCAGAACACATAACCTGCTGCATCGCTGCGATGGAACGCACCAGGGTTAGCGTTGCAATAACTGAACACTAGGCTTCGCGCGCGGTTGGGGTTCTTCATAGAGAAATCTGGGTGTTGTAACAACTGACGCACGGTGGGCAAGATATTCCCGCCGCGGTCACTAGCACCTGCTTGTAGAGCGAACCACTTGTCGATGACCAAGGCTTCGTTAGAGAATATTTTATAAAAAATAGCCAACGCTTCTGCAGACAAGGGGTGACCCGATTGCACCAATGCGCTCAGCGCATTGAAACGATCCGTCATATTGCTGGCTTTGGTGAAATGCAAAAGTGTTCTGTGCGGCCAACTGTTGTCTTTTGCATGCACGCCCTGCAAACACAACATGGTGAGAGCCAATCCACTCAAAGCGCGACGCCCGCAGGACACTGGATCAGGTTGGTAAATACCGTTATGGCGGTGCGCTTCAAATGCCCACACCCAATCGGCATGCAAAGCAGTTGCCAATTGCAAACGCATGGCTTCGCGCACTGCATGGACACGTTGTGGGTCGACTGCGGTGAGTTGCTCAGATATGTAAGTCTCAGACGGTAGGTTGAGCACCAGTTCTTTGAACGCCGCGTCTAGGGTGGGGTGTTTGAGTACAAGCGATAAAGCGTTTAGCAATTCGGGGCTTAAAACCGCATTGGGTGTTTCTTCAGAGGCAATAGCTTTAAGTGCAGCTTGCAAACAAAGTTGTTGGGCGGCTTCCCATTGGTTGAAGGGGTCGGTGTCGTGTGCAAGTTGAACCAGGCGTTGATCTGGTGTGACTTCTAAATCCA
>JBAXNJ010000047.1:0-8259 GCA_037133815.1 Betaproteobacteria bacterium | reverse complement strand
CTTTATGGGACGGCCCTGGTAAATTGGCCGAGTCGAATGCCGATCAAGTCACTCGGATTCGCAAAATCATCGAAGGGCTTTCATTAGACGTCGCGACGCCAGACGAAGCCCGTAAAATTTTAAAGCTTAAAGGGCACCACAACGTTAACTTCTAAAACACTATGCGCATTTGGAAAAAAGAAATCTCTCTCGCCATTCTCTCGACGAACCATATCGACACAGCAACTGAGCATTTAGGCTTAGAGTTCTTAGAGGTAGGAGACGACTTTATCCGTGCGCGCGTCCCTGTTGATAAGCGCACCCGACAACCGTATGGTCTGTTGCACGGCGGAGTGAGCGTGGTTCTGGCAGAAACCATCGGCTCTTGTGGCGCACATTATTCATGCCCGCCGGATCACCGCGCTGTCGGTTTAGACATCAACGCCAACCATTTAAAAAGCGCTACGTCTGGTTGGGTGACTGGTACCGCTCGCCCTGTTCATATTGGTAAAAGCACACAAGTCTGGCAAATTGACATGCACAACGATGCAGGCGAGTTGACCTGCGTGTCGCGCATTACGATGGCGATTCTTTCTCCGCGCTGAATGCGCTAATTGCGCTTTCAAACTTTAAGCCGTCTTCACCCGTTCACTTTTCCAATACACGTCGTCGCCACCGTCTTGGCGGTTAAGCACACGGGCCAGCACAAACATCAAATCACTCAAGCGGTTGAGGTATTGGCGTGGGGCGTCTTTTAAAGCCTCTTCGTTTCCCAGTGCAACGACGGCACGCTCAGCGCGACGCGCCACGGTTCGGCATACATGCGAGAGCGCTGCGCTGCGGTTTCCTGCAGGCAAAATAAATTCTTTCAAACGAGGTAAGTCAGCGTTGTACCGCTCTAGCGCTTCATCGAGTTGCAAAACCGCCTCGGCTTTGAGAAGTTCAAAGCCTGGGATGGACAGCTCACCCCCTAGGTTAAACAACTGGTGCTGGATTTCCACCAATACATCGCGCACATCCTGCGGCATTTCTTCGCACAGCAAAACGCCAATGCTGGAGTTGAGCTCATCCACATCGCCCATGGCGTGCACGCGCAAACTGTTTTTAGAAACGCGTTGGTTGTCGCCGAGCCCAGTTGTTCCGGCATCGCCAGTGCGGGTTGCAATTTGTGTGAGACGGTTACTCATTAGGGTTTTCCTTTATCTATGTGCGCTGTTTTCGCTTGCGGACATTATTGTGCCTGTCACCACAGCGGCTTTCTTAAATCTGCATATCTAATTAGAATGACCTGCTTATTTGGAGACACCGCATGAACGCCCCTACCTCGCATGACCACTTGGTTCCCGTGATATCGCAACGCGATATTCCACCGGCTTTTGTAGAGGCATTGAAGTCGCGTTTTGCAGCCAACTGTTCTACCGCCCAAGTGGTACGCGAACAGCATGGCCGCGACGAGTCTGCGTTTACAGAGGTGCCCCCTCCGGTGGCTGTGGTGTTTGCTGAAAATACACAAGATGTTGCCGATGCAGTGGCGTTGGCAGCGCAATACAAAGTTCCTGTCATTCCTTTTGGTGTTGGTTCTTCGCTTGAAGGCCACCTACTCGCCGTGCAAGGTGGTATCAGTATTGACGTGAGTCGCATGAAAAAGGTTTTGTCGATCAATGCCGATGATTTGACCGTGACGGTACAAGCCGGCGTGACACGCAAACAGTTGAACGAAGAAATCAAAAGCACGGGTTTGTTTTTCCCAATCGATCCTGGTGCCGACGCCACGATTGGCGGCATGAGTGCCACACGTGCGAGCGGAACCAACGCGGTGCGCTATGGAACCATGCGTGAAAACGTATTGGCTTTAGAAGTAGTGACATCGAGCGGCCAAGTCGTTCGTACTGGTACGCGAGCCAAAAAATCTTCTGCAGGATATGACCTCACGCGCTTGATGGTGGGTAGCGAAGGCACGCTGGGCGTGATTACAGAAATCACTTTGCGTTTGTATCCTTTGCCAGAAGCAGTCTTAGCTGCAGTGTGTTCTTTCCCAAGCATTGAAGCCGCAGTGCGCACCACCATCACCATGATCCAAATGGGCGTGCCGATTGCGCGGGTCGAATTGATTGACGCCAATGCGGTGCGCATGGTTAACGCACACTCCAAGCTGCAGCTCGCTGAGTCCCCCATGTTGTTGATGGAATTTCACGGCTCCCCCAATGGCGTGAAAGAGCAAGCCGATACCGTACAAGAAATTGCCAACGACAACGGTGGTCAATCATTCGAGTGGGCCACCACACCAGAAGAGCGCACGCGTCTTTGGACCGCACGCCACAACGCGTATTTCGCTGGTATCCAAAGCAGGCCAGGTTGTCGTGCGATCAGTACAGACACCTGTGTGCCGATTAGCCGTTTGGCAGATTGTTTGCTTGACTCCGTTGCAGAAGCAGATGCCTCAGGTATTCCTTATTTTTTAGTAGGCCACGTAGGCGACGGCAATTTCCACTTCGGTTATTTGATCGACCCCAACAATGCCGCAGAGCGTGAGACGGCTGAAACCTTAAACCACAAACTAGTGCAACGCGCACTCAGCTTAGAAGGCACCTGTACCGGTGAACACGGCATTGGATTACACAAGATTGACTTCTTGGTGACCGAGGCGGGTGAAGGCGCGGTCGACATGATGCGCACTATCAAACGGGCGCTTGACCCGCACAACATCATGAACCCTGGAAAGATTTTTTCCTATTGAGTAAGTGTTGGACCTGTTCACACAGTTTGAACTGGTCAAATGGCTTGAGCAGGGTGTCGTCTACGCCGGCTTTGGCAAAGCGCTCTAAGTCATTGGGGTTGACATTGGCCGTCAACCCGAGCACCGGAGTATTGGCCGCATCACCCTGAAGTTCTTGTCTTAAGCGTTGTGTGGCCTCTATGCCATCCATCTCAGGCATGACCATGTCCATCAACACCAAGTCAAATTGATTGGCTTTGAGTTCTGTCAGCGCTTTGGCCCCGTTATCGACCTCCACCACAGCGCTGTTCTTCCAGTACTTTTGCAATATTTGACGCGCTAGCAAACGGTTAATCGGATGGTCGTCGACTACTAAAAACCGATAAGCCATATCAGCGTTTAATTCCACGCCTGTTGGTACAGTGTTTGCAACACTTTCTGGCGCTTGCGCTTGCAGCGGCAGATAAAACCAAAAGTGTGCGCCTTGTCCTTGCGTGCTCTCGAAACCAATCTTGCCACCCATGAGTTCAACCAAGCGCTTGGAGATAGAAAGGCCTAGTCCGTTTCCACCAAATCGCTCCTGCACTTCTTCGCCCTGACTAAATCGTTCAAAAATATGAGGCTGCAGTTCTGGCGCAATACCAATGCCAGAGTCTTTGATAGAAAATAATACGCCGTTATCTTGCCGCGTCACGTGCACATGCACAAAACCTTGGTGGGTGAATTTGATCGCATTGCCCAATAGGTTGACCAAAATTTGCATCAAGCGATGGCGGTCTGTTCGCACCCATTGCGGCACATCCGCATCAAATGTGCATTGAAAGTCTAGTTGCGTACTTTTAAGGCGTTGTAAAAACAGCCCCGTTGCACTGTCGATGGTGTCTTGCAACACAAACTTTTCTGGATGGATGCTGATGTTTCCAGCTTGCAGCTGTGAAAAGTCCAGGACATCGTTGATGACAGTTAATAAATGGTCAGCAGATTGTTGGGTGTGTTGCAAGATTTTGAGCGCATGGGGCTTGTCTTTCGCTTGCTGCATTAGCAAGGTGTTAAAGCCCAAAATTGCATTCATAGGTGTGCGCAATTCATGGCTAACCGTGGCAATAAACAACTCGCGCGCAGCAGACACTCGCTCTAGCTCTTCTTGGTTTTCTTTAAGTTGTCGGTTGTAAACACCCCGCGTTTTGAATTTTTTGCGAAACATGTTGTTATAAAGAAAAGGAGTTAAAAGCACCCCCAATAGCGTAGCGGTGTAGGTTGCGAATGATCCGCGTAGTTCTTCGTTGCCCAGCTTGAGTGGCTCTAACAAAAGACCCCTAGTCGTACACCATGCAACGACCAAATATTCCAAGATTCCCAAGCTCAGCCAAATAAAACCCTGCTTTTTACCTAGCGCATAAAAAGCAACCAATGGCGCCAACATAATCCAATTCAACTTAGGCGAATAAATGCCTCCCGTCAAAAGACTCAAATAAATAATAAGCGCGTTGTATCCAATTAAAACAATGACGACCGCTTTTCTTTCTGATGCTCCAAATTGAAGCATCACGAACGCGAAGAATATAAGCGCAACGATGCCCAATCTCGGAATCAATTGGTTGTCGTTTGGATCAAAAATAATCAGTAGTGACACCAAAATAATGGTGAGCCATGCCAGCACAAACAAGTAAGGCCGATGCCCTTCTTGGAACGCCTTTGGCAAATAAGGCGCTAAACGAGTCGTCATGTCCAGAGGTTGTTGCATCGCCATCAACCCACCTCCTTTTCGTGTTCTGACAAAGCAGCAGAAATCCTGCTAGCCAAATCACCAATATCTAGGGGCTTGTGAATCACGTCGTTCATACCAGCGGCTAAGTAACGTTCGCGGTCTGTCGGGTGTGTATTTGCCGTAATTGCCATCACTGGAATGCGGTCTGCCGGTGTTGCCAAATTCTTTCTAATGGCTTGCGTAGCGGTCGGTCCGTCCATGTCTGGCATCACGACATCCATGAGCACCATGTCGAAAGCATGCTCAGCTAAAGCATTTAGCGCTGCTTGTCCGCTAGCAACGTCTGTCACGCTGCAATGTGGAAAACACTTCTTCAACATGAGTTTTGCCACCATCAGATTGACGGCGTTGTCGTCTACTAGCAAAAATTGAATGGGTGCTTTGCTCCAATTGGTGTGTGTAGGCGTGTCGGCGTTTTTAAGTTCTATATGTTCGGTTGGCAAAGGAAGCATGAACCAAAACGTGGCGCCTTGATGGACCGCACTATTAACACCTATTTCACCGCCCATACGCTTAACCAATCGATCACAAATAGCTAGCCCTAAACCAGAGCCGCCGTATAGGCGATTTGTCTCGAGATTGGCTTGTTCAAACCGTTGAAAAATTTGGCGTTGTTTTTCTGGTGCTATGCCAATCCCCGTGTCTTGCACTTCAAATCTTACGCCTCGTACCACTTGACTGACACGTATGGAGATTTGTCCTTCACTGGTGAATTTCAAAGCGTTGTCCAGAAGGTATTGCAAGGCTTGCATGATGCGCTGCTTGTCACCCGTGGCCCATATATCGTGAACGCTATTGGCATCCATCACCAAGTTAAGGTTTTTTTGTTGGGCTAAGGGTTGGTATTTGCCAAATACTTCATGGGCTAAGTGGCTCAAAGAAAACTTGCCTGTCACCAGCGACAAGCGATTGGCCTGTAATTGAGAAAAGTCCAGCACATTGTTGACGAGCCCAAGCAGTTGTTCTGTCGATCGTCTTATTAAGTCAACAACATGGACATCTTCTGGATTGCTTGCAAGCTCTTGGCGCAGGATGTCGTTAAAGCCCAAAATGGCATTCATTGGTGTTCGCACCTCGTGGCCGATGGAAGCAATGAATTCGTCTTTGTGTCCTTGTGCTTGCAAAATTTTATTTTGCGTTTCTTCTAACGCTTTGTTTTTTGTATCGATCTCTTCCAATAAATGGCCGTACATCCAGTCAGTCGCTAAAGACCCTAGTAGCACCATGAGAATCACACTGAGTTTGTAGGTTAGCGCCCATGCAATGGTCTCTTGATCCATCCGCACTTCGCTCGACACCACCCCTTGTAACCCCAAGATATAAAAACCCACATACAGGAAAAATAGCACCGCAATAGAAATTTGTGTTGCTACTCGGTTAAAAAAAAGAATAACAACAACACCAATAATCGACATCCACACCATGGCCGGCGAGTTGACCCCCCCCGTATTAGCAGTGATGTAAATAAACTCTAATAGGGACCAGAACGCGCCAAATTTAATCCATGTGTAATTGATAACGCCCATTCGCACCGACGCATAGCTCAGCAAAAAAACTACAGCGCTGATTAAATGGATGCGATAGTCATACTGCGGATGCGCTAGGGCGTACAGCACCAAGGACACAACCACGCCACTGAGATATGTCCATCCGGAAGCACGCAAAAGCCGCTCTGTTGGCCGGCCTTGAAACAGGTCCTTTGGTAATAAAAGAAAGGCCAGTTTAGCGAGCATGTTTTTTAAGTGGCGGTATGCCCGCGCAATTTGTCAATCAAGCCATTGAGCGCGTCGAGCGATCCAAACTGTATTGCCACCTCACCCCTGTCTTCTAATTTACAGTTGCACTTGACGCGTTTTTTTACGCGCACTTCCACTTGCGCGGTCAGCAAATCTGACAACTCTTCTTCGACACGTCTCATGTCGCGCGTTTTTTCTTTTTTGGGTTTTTGTGGAACCAAGTTGAATTCAGCGCTGAGCTTTTTGACCAGGCTTTCTGCTTCGCGTACAGAGAGC
This sequence comes from Betaproteobacteria bacterium, assembly GCA_037133815.1. Classification (GTDB taxonomy): domain Bacteria; phylum Pseudomonadota; class Gammaproteobacteria; order Burkholderiales; family Burkholderiaceae_C; genus Limnohabitans. The sequence goes on along the minus strand of JBAXNJ010000047.1, from coordinate 1,784 downwards.
TTCTTCGCGTTGATTTGATTCGCCGCCGTGATTTGCGTCGCGCGGTCTAGTGCAAGCAACGCACGTGCGTGACCCATATCAATATCGCCGGCCATCAACATGGTTTGCACTGAGTCTGCCAATTTGATTAAGCGCAATAAGTTACTCGCCGCACTGCGCGAACGTCCCACTGCTTGCGCCGCTAATTCATGCGTCAGTCCAAATTCTTTGATCAGTCGGTTTAAGCCCTGCGCTTCTTCCAGCGGATTAAGGTCTTCGCGTTGGATATTTTCTATCAAGGCCATCGCGGCTGCCGCTTCGTTGGGTACGTTGCGCACGAGCACCGGAACTTCGTTCAAGCCCGCGAGTTTGGCAGCACGACTTCGCCTCTCGCCAGCAATGATTTCGTATTTGCCTGCGTTTTTGCCGCTCTCTAATTTGCGAACCAAGATCGGCTGCATGATGCCTTGGGCTTTGATGCTCTCGGCTAGCTCATACAAAGCACCTTCGTCCATGCGTGTACGCGGTTGGTACATGCCAGGCACGAGTTCCGTCAAAGGCAAAGTGTTGGGTTCGCCTTGTTTTTTATTGGCGGCGGCGACTGCCGCGTCATCGACTTTAGGCCCAAGCAATGCTTCAAGTCCTCGGCCTAGGCCTTTGGGTTTTTTGGTAACCATTTTCTTTTTCTCTCGTTGCTCTTACAAAGTTTGAACCCGCGACACCATTTCTTGTGCGAAATCGATATAGGCTTGCGAGCCCTTGGCCGCCGGATCAAACACCACGCCAGGTAATCCGTAACTCGGCGCCTCTGCCAAACGCACGTTACGGGGGATGACCGCGTTGAACACTTTGTCTGCAAAGTGGTCTTTGAGTTGGTCACTCACCTGCACTTGTAGGGTGATGCGCGGATCAAACATCACGCGCAGCAAACCAATGATCTTGAGGTCCTTGTTCAAATTCGCGTGTACCTGCTTGATGGTGTTGACCAAGTCGGTCAACCCTTCGAGCGCGAAATATTCGCACTGCATGGGCACCACCACCCCGTGCGCGGCGCACAAACCATTCAATGTGAGCATGGAAAGCGATGGAGGGCAATCGATCAGCACAAAATCATAGTCATTTTGTACTAATAACAAGGCGTCGCGCAAGCGGTTTTCGCGCCGATCGAGGTCAACCAACTCCACTTCTGCGCCAGCCAAATCACGGTTTGCGCCGATGACATCGAAGGTTGCCATGTTGCGCTGCGTAGCGCCATCGCCCCAATGGGTTTTGACGCGCGACTGCGAGATGGTGGCCTCTTCTAATAGCACGTTATATACCGTATGTTTGAGTTGGCGCTTGTCGATGCCCGAGCCCATGGTGGCGTTGCCTTGCGGGTCGAGGTCGACCATCAATACGCGCTGGCCAACAAACGCTAGGCCCGCCGCCAGATTGACGGTGGTGGTGGTTTTACCCACGCCTCCTTTTTGGTTTGCAACACAGAAAATTTTGGCCATAGCGCGTTCTCGTTCTAAGAAAAATTCAATTAGTTATTGGACGGATTATTTAAACAACGCCATCTTCAGGCCAAAGATAATCAGCAACAGGCCAGTAATTTTGTTCAACATAAAGCCGACGATTCGATGGGCATTGGTGCGTTTAGTCAACAGATGTGCGCTCACGACTATGACCACGCCATACGCCAAAGTCAGGGCGGCAATAGTCGCTGCCATCACCGCAAAAGTGATGCGCCCTTGGTGTTCGGCGGGGTTTACAAACAGTGGAAAAAAAGCCATATAAAAAACAATCGCCTTGGGGTTCAACAC
>JBAXNJ010000046.1:0-8283 GCA_037133815.1 Betaproteobacteria bacterium | reverse complement strand
CAATCGTGCCCACGTTCACGTGGGGCTTGGTACGTTCAAATTTTCCTTTTGCCATTTTTTAATTCCTCAAAGAGCAGGCCCGTGTACAGGTTTAATGTTTGCACGACACTGCTGATTCGCCCCGCACGGGTGACAGGGCGGCGCATCGTCGCAGACAGGTTCTTTTAGTCAGAGGGGACCGAGCAAGTTGCTTTGCAACTTGGTCCTTCCCCAATTCATTTATTTTGCCCTTGCAGCAACGATGGCTTCCGCCACGTTACGGGGAGCTTCAGCGTAGTGCTTGAATTCCATGGTGTAGGTAGCACGGCCTTGCGACATTGAACGCAAGGTGGTGGAGTAACCGAACATTTCAGACAAGGGCACTTCTGCTTTGATGGCTTTGCCGCCACCGACCATGTCGTCCATGCCTTGGACCATGCCACGGCGTGAGGACAAGTCGCCCATCACGTTACCGGCGTAGTCTTCGGGTGTTTCCACTTCCACGGCCATCATTGGCTCCAAGATCACGGGGCTAGCTTTGCGGCAACCTTCTTTGAAGCCAAAAATCGCAGCCATCTTGAACGCCATCTCGTTGGAGTCCACATCGTGGTAAGAACCGAAATGCAGAGTGACTTTGACGTCAACCACTGGGTAGCCCGCCAACACGCCTTGGCCTAAGGCTTCGATCACACCTTTTTCAACCGCAGGGATGTATTCGCGTGGAACCACACCGCCTTTGATGGCGTCAACAAATTCGAAGCCTTTGCCGGCTTCTTGTGGCTCGACCTTCAAGACCACGTGGCCATACTGACCCTTACCACCGGACTGGCGCACGAACTTGCCTTCGGCATCTTCCACCGTCTTGCGAATGGTTTCGCGATACGCCACCTGGGGCTTACCCACGTTGGCTTCCACACCGAATTCGCGCTTCATGCGGTCGACAATAATTTCAAGGTGCAATTCGCCCTGACCACCGATGATGGTCTGGCCAGATTCTTCGTCGGTTTGCACGCGGAAAGATGGATCTTCAGCGGCCAAACGTGACAGCGCCATACCCATTTTTTCTTGGTCAGCCTTGGTCTTAGGCTCGACGGCCTGACGAATCACAGAGTCTGGGAAGACCATCCGTTCCAAGGTAATCACCGCATTGGGATCACACAAAGTCTCACCAGTGGTGACGTCTTTCAAACCCACGCAAGCGGCAATATCGCCCGCACGGATTTCGTCCACTTCTTCACGGTTATTCGCGTGCATTTGCACGATACGGCCGATACGTTCTTTTTTACCGCGTACCGCGTTGTAAACCGTATCGCCTTTTTTCAGAACACCAGAGTAAACACGCACGAAAGTGAGCTGGCCCACAAACGGATCGGTCATCAATTTAAAAGCCAAGGCAGAGAATTTTTCATCGTCGTCTGCTTTGCGGGTAATTTCTTTTTCGTCTTCGTCATAGCCTTTGATGGCTTTCACGTCTAAGGGAGAAGGCATTAATTCCAACACCGCATCTAACATGCGCTGAACACCTTTGTTCTTGAACGCAGTGCCGCACAACATGGGCTGGATTTCGCTGTTGATGGTGCGAATGCGTAAACCTTGGGTGATTTCTTCTTCAGACAAATCGCCCTCTTCGAGGTACTTGTTCATGAGTTCTTCAGAGGCTTCAGCAGCACACTCCACCATCTTCTCGCGCCACTCTTTGGCCAATTCCACCAAGTTGGCTGGAATTTCTTCAAAGGTGAACTTCATGCCTTGAGACGCTTCGTCCCAAATGATGGCTTTCATCTTGCGGAGATCGACCACACCAGTAAAGTTTTCCTCAGCACCGATAGGGATCACTATTGGCACAGGGTTGGCCTTTAAGCGCAACTTCATTTGCTCAACCACTTTGAAGAAGTTGGCGCCGGTACGGTCCATCTTGTTCACAAAAGCCAAGCGTGGCACTTTGTATTTATTAGCTTGACGCCACACCGTTTCAGACTGAGGTTGTACGCCACCCACGGCGCAGTACACCATGCAAGCACCGTCCAAGACGCGCATAGAACGCTCAACTTCAATCGTGAAGTCGACGTGACCAGGGGTGTCGATGATGTTGATGCGGTGGTCTTCGAAAGAGCCATCCATGCCCTTCCAGAAACAGGTGGTCGCAGCAGACGTGATGGTGATACCACGCTCTTGTTCTTGCTCCATCCAGTCCATGGTGGCGGCACCGTCGTGCACTTCACCAATCTTGTGGTTCACGCCGGTATAAAAAAGAATGCGCTCGGTCGTAGTGGTTTTACCGGCATCGATGTGTGCGGAAATACCAATGTTGCGGTAGCGCTCAATAGGGGTCTTGCGAGCCATGACAGATTACCTTTGAAATTAGAAGCGGAAGTGGCTGAATGCTTTGTTGGCTTCGGCCATGCGGTGAACTTCGTCACGCTTTTTCATAGCACCGCCGCGGCCTTCAGAGGCTTCGAGTAATTCATTAGCCAGGCGCAAAGCCATGGACTTTTCGCCACGCTTGCGAGCGGCTTCTTTGAGCCAACGCATAGACAAAGCCAAACGACGCACGGGGCGCACTTCGACAGGAACTTGGTAGTTGGCGCCACCGACGCGGCGGGATTTCACCTCGACCATCGGCTTGACGTTGTTGATCGCCACGGAGAACAACTCCAGGGGATCTTTGCCAGATTTTTGTTCGATTTGCGCAAGTGCGCCGTAAATAATGCGCTCGGCGACAGCTTTTTTGCCGCCTTCCATGATGACGTTCATGAACTTGGAGAGTTCAACGTTTCCGTACTTTGGATCGGGCAGGATTTCACGTTTAGGGACTTCGCGACGACGTGGCATAGTTTCACCTCATATTTGCTTCAGTTGGCATTCTTACGAACACCGCGAAAACCATCATGGCTTTCACTTACTCGACCCACACCCACGATCGGATGCTTCGGGTCACTTCGTTTTGCGCCGTCTGCCTGACGACCAAAACACCGTTGCGCTTTAAAGCCTCGCGGGGCTTTGGGCCTTAACTTTTAAAGTGAAGGCCGGAATCAATTAAGCCTTCTTAGGACGCTTAGCGCCGTACTTAGAGCGTGACTGCTTGCGGTCTTTGACGCCTTGCAAGTCGAGCGATCCACGCACGATGTGATAACGCACACCTGGCAAGTCTTTGACACGACCACCGCGCACTAGAACCACCGAGTGTTCTTGCAGGTTGTGGCCTTCACCGCCGATGTAAGAAATGACTTCAAAACCGTTGGTCAAGCGCACTTTGGCAACTTTACGCAAGGCTGAGTTTGGTTTTTTTGGCGTCGTGGTGTAGACACGTGTACAAACGCCACGGCGTTGAGGCGAGTTCTGCATCGCTGGGCTCTTGGACTTGATCGTTTCGACCTCGCGCCCCTGACGCACCAATTGATTAATGGTTGGCATTGAAAAACGTCCCTAAACGTTTGAATAAAAGAAAACGGTCACTCCATCGCTGAAGCGACCGAAAAGCCTTCTAGTGTATCAGGATCAGCGTCCTGTAGCAAATACGACGAAAACGGCGAACTTTTGGGCTACTTCGCCCGAAGATTGGGCTACTTCACCCAAAGCCTTAGAGCGTCCCAGGTGCGCCCCACCCAACCGTCCTGTGCCACGAGCTCCAAGACAACCAATGGCACGTCCACCCAAGGCTGCTGGTCCAAAGTGACCTTCAAAGCACCGACCGTCTGCCCCCGCAGAAAAGGCGCCACCATGGGCTCAGGTCTAGCCACCTGGGTTTGGACGCGGCCAATAGCGCCCGTAGGGATAGCCACCACGATGGGCTGAAAACGCCCCAGCTTGGCCACATTGGACTGCCCCTTCCAAACCAAGGGGCTGACCACGGCCTGAGACGCGTCAAATAATTTGACAGCCTCGTAAGCGGTGTAGCCCCAATTTAGAAGTTTTTGTGATTCCGCAGCCCGCGCGTTTTCGCTAGACGCACCGAGCACGATCGACAACAAGCGCCGTGAACCCACGCCCGGCGCATCACGCTTGGCAGTGGCAATCAAACAAAACCCAGCCGCATCGGTATGCCCGGTTTTCAAGCCGTCAACGCTAGGGTCGCGAAACAACAGTAAATTGCGGTTGTTTTGGTTAGCAGCAGGCGTGCCCGGATAGCGGTACTGTTTGATGGCGTAATAGCCCACGAATTCAGGAAAGTCTTGCATCAAGCGGGCGGCCAAAATGCTCAGGTCTTTGGCCGTGGTGATGTGACCGGGGACCGTCAGGCCCTCAGGGTTTTTGTAGCCCGTATTTTTCATGCCCAGCGTTTGGGCTTGGGCATTCATCATGTCTACAAAATGCTCAACCGTGCCGCCCACGCCTTCGGCCAAAACGATAGTCGCATCGTTACCCGACTGAACAATCATGCCCTTGATCAAGTCCAGCACCGGCACTTGCATCTTGGGATCGATAAACATGCGTGAGCCTTGCATTTTCCAAGCGCGCTCACTCACAGGCATCGTTTGCTCGAGCGTGATTTTTTTGGCCTTGAGTGCTTGGAATACTAAGTAGGCAGACATCAACTTGGTCAATGAGGCAGGCTCAACCGGTTGGTCCGCGTTCGACTGCGCCAGCACTAGTTGCGCAGTGACATCGACCAGCAAATAAGCATGTGCAGCAATTTCAGGGGCTTGTGGCGCCAGCAAGGGGGCTTTGGGCGCTAGCGAGGGAGCTTGAACTTGCGCTTGCGCAATGCAACACACCGACAGCAAAGCACAGAGCGCGTATCGGGTAATCCAAGAACTCAAAGTATTGGGCATAGCTATCTTTTTAAACAATGGCTTGAACAAGGCTTGTGCGCAGAGACTTCGTTGGTGTGTCCGCCCTACAGTTCGTCAAGGTGAGCGCTTTGTGCATGCTGCGAGCGACATAAAGCGCGCAGCGCGGAGTCGCAGCATGTACAAAGTGATCGCCTTGACGCGCTTAGCAGTTGCGGAGCATATTGAAACTGCTTAGGCACTATGCCAGAACACTCTGCCTAAGCACTCAAATGCCGCACGACTAAACTTTTCAAGAGTGGCAATTGTCCATGAAAGAAATGTCCGCCGCCAGGTACAACCATGACGGGTAAACTTTGTGGACGAGCCCAATCCATAACGGATGCGAGCGACACCGTGTCGTCTTGCTCGCCGTGCACCACCAAAGTTTTTTCATGCAAAGCCGCAGGCACATCAGCCACCGCCAATCGCTCGGTGGCAGTGCCTACAAAAACAATTTTGTCGATGTAGCGCTGCTCCCAGAGGCCTTGAACGGCATGGCTTGCGACAAATGAACCAAAAGAAAACCCTGCGACCGCCAACTTACCCGTTGGTGCCACCTGCTCCACAACTGACAAAAAGTCTCGGGCTTCACCGACGCCCGCATCATGCCCGCCCTCGGACGCGCCCACTCCACGAAAATTAAAACGTGCGACCGTCCAGCCGCACTGGACAAACGCACGCGCCAGCGTCTGCACAACTTTGTTGTCCATCGTTCCGCCGAAAAGTGGATGGGGATGCGCCACAACTGCCACACCGCGTGAATCGCCATCTGGTTGGTCTAGCAACCCTTCAATAGCGCCAGCTTCTCCGCGCCAAGTGATACGTTGGGTTTGCGAATTCATCGGCCAACGTCGGGGCTCAAGCGCAAGCGCTCGACCACTTGGCCGTTTTTCAAATGGCTGTTGACGATGTCGTCGATATCGGCATGGTCGACAAAGGTGTACCAAACGCCTTCCGGATACACCACGGCAACGGGGCCTCCTGCGCAACGGTCTAAGCATCCCGCCTTGTTAACCCGCACGCCGCCCACGCCAGCAAGTCCAGCGGCCTTGACTTGCGTTTTGCAATGGGCAAAGGCCTCTTGCGCGCCTTGGTCGGCGCAGCAGGACTGGCCCGATTCGCGTTGGTTCAGGCAGAAAAAGATATGGTGTTTGTAATAGGGTGTTTGAGACATAGTTGTGATTTTAGATTTCGTATGCGTCCTCAATTACCGAACGCGTCAACCGCGCAATGGCATAGAACATCACGGTGTAAGGCCACAGCCATCCCAGCCACTGGACCAAACCATTAAAACGAATAAAACGGCCCTGCTCCCACGTCTGCAAGGTTTGGGCAAAGTAAGCGCTCTCGGGCGATTGGTTCAACACGCTTTGTTGCACCAACAATGCAAGTAATAAAAAGACCCAGCAGGTTGGCGCAGACAACATCACAAAAAACAGACTCAGCACGAAACCGCACACCAAGCCCAACACCACGGGCACGCCAAGCCAACTCCATGCATGGCTGGGGCCATAACTCAATGCCGCAGACAAAGCGCTGACGCCCAAACCAAAAGCCAGCACCACCATTAAATAAAAAACCCGCTGGCCGAATTTTCGAATCACGCCAAAGCCAAGCAGGCACGGAATTAAAAAGCCAAGGGCCACGCAAAGCAACTCTGCACCTGCCAACAACGGTTCTAGTTCAAATGACCGCATCGGAATCCATTGCTCGAAGGCGGTGCCGTCCAAAGTAATAGTTATGGCGTCCTCTACCCGCTCCCACACTTGACCCAAGCCCAAAGGCACTGCTACGGGAAACAACAGCGCCAGCGGCCAAACCGCCATCAAGACTAGGGCGTAATAAGCATCTCGCACAAACCAACGCTTGCGAAACTGGCTCCATCGGTCCAACAAGCCCATTTGCTCCATACCGCTAGATAGACAGGCACCAAGCCAAGCGCCCACCGCATTGAGCAGAAAATCTACCAGTGAAGGTACCCGCGATGGCAAATAGCTTTGTATGCCCTCCATGAGCAACGAAGTGGCCGCTGCAGCACAGGTGCTAACCACAATGGCTCGGCGCCCCCAGCCCATGCGCATTGCGCTCAAGCCCCATAAAAACCCAAGCGGGGCGTAGCCTAAAACATTGGATGTGACGTCAAATCCAGTCCAGTATTTAGGCCACGGCGCGCTTAAAAACTCCCAGGTAAAAATACCTTGGTCCCGCCATTGGTCAAACGGGTACAGACTGGCATAGACAATCAAAGCCAAATAAATATGCGACAACGGCCAAGCAGAGGTTTGTCGCATGGGGCGTAGTACTTAGAAAGGCTTGACCACCACCAAAATCACGGTGAGGGTCAGCAACACCACAGGCACTTCGTTGAACCAACGAAACCACAAATGGCTACGTTGGTTGGCGTGCGCTTCAAACTTGCGCAGCATCGCGCCACACATATGGTGGTAGCCGATAGCCAACACCACCAAGGCGAGTTTGGCGTGCATCCAGCCGTTGCCCTCACCTTGTCCAATGCCATAGACCAACCACAACACAAAGCCCAGCACTAAGGCGGGAATCATCAAAAGCGTGGTGAAGCGCATCAATTTGCGGGCCATCAACAGCAAGCGCTGCTCTTCAGACACCGACTCCGGTGGCACCATTGCCAGATTGACAAAAATGCGTGGCAAATAAAACAAGCCGGCGAACCAGCTGGCCACAAAAATAATATGAAACGATTTAATCCAAAGCATTTGGAGAGTTTAGCGGTGTCGCATCATTTAAAAAAGTAAACGGGCAAATAGCGCTTAAGCCAAATGCTCGTCAAAAAATGCCAAAGTCCGAGTGCGCGCCAAATCGGCAGAGACCTTTTGGTAAGAACCGCGGTGGTCGCAATTAAAGCCGTGGTCCGCTTCGTACAAATGCACCGCCACCTCGGGGTGGGCTTTGGCAAAGGTCTCCACGGTATCCAAGCCTATCCAGTGGTCTTGTTTGGCATAGTGCGCAAGAACTGGGCAATTGGGGTGACGGGCAATCTCTTCGGCGGTAGTGGATCCGCCCCCGTAATATGGCACTGCAGCGCTCAAGCCTTGAACCAACGCTGCAGCGCGCCACGTTAATAAACCACCCCAGCAGTAACCAACTATTCCCACCTTGGCGCCAGAAGTTTGGTGCGCGTATTTAATCGCCGCTTGCACATCGGCCATGAAAGCCATGTCAGGCAATGCTTCGATCGCGGCCTTCAAAGCCATACCGGCTTGCATATCGTCTGGCGTGTAGCCAGCTCTACGCCGTGCTTGGCGCGGTGGAACATAGCAGGCGCGATCGCGAAATAGCCGGCTGCGGCATAGCCATCGACCACTTCACGGATATGCGGGTTGACGCCAAAAATCTCTTGGATCACCACCACGGCACCTTTGGGCTTGCCCTTGGGTTGCGCCACGTAGGCGGGGCATTCAAATCCATCGGAGGCTTTTAGTCGAACGGTGGTCATGGGAACTCCTGAAAAGTTACAAAAATTAGGAGCGCCAAGAATAGCCCCTTGTATCAAGTC
>JBAXNJ010000045.1:0-8552 GCA_037133815.1 Betaproteobacteria bacterium | reverse complement strand
GGGGATACAAATACCGCGACATAAAGCGCAAAGCGCGGAGCGGTATTTGTATCCCTTAGCCCTTGGCTCAAGCAGGGGAGTTCTAAAAACTACTTAGCAGCAGCCTTCAAAGCAGCCGCCTTATCAGTGCGTTCCCAAGTAAATTCAGGCTCTTCACGCCCAAAGTGCCCATAAGCTGCCGTCTTGCTATAGATAGGACGCAACAAATCCAGCATTTGAATAATGCCCTTAGGACGCAAATCAAAATGCTCAGAGACTAAAGCCGCAATCTTCTCGTCGCTGATCACGCCAGTGCCTTCGGTATTCACCGTGATATTCATAGGGCGCGCCACGCCAATCGCATACGCCACTTGAATCTGGCACTTCGTCGCCAAACCAGCCGCCACAATATTCTTCGCCACATAGCGTGCAGCATAAGCAGCGGAACGGTCTACCTTAGACGGGTCTTTACCAGAGAAAGCACCACCACCATGCGGGCAAGCGCCACCGTAGGTATCCACAATAATCTTGCGACCGGTTAAACCGCAATCACCTTGTGGTCCGCCAATCACAAAACGCCCAGTTGGGTTGATCAAATACTTGGTGTCTTTCAACCATTCTTTGGGCAATACAGGCTTGATGAGTTCTTCAATGATCGCGTCATTGAAGCTTTGCTTCATCTTGGTTGCTGTTTCACTTTGGTCAGGGCTGTGCTGGGTAGACAACACGACTGTGTCAATGCTGTGGGGCTTGCCGTCCACATAGCGCATGGTCACTTGGCTCTTGGCGTCAGGGCGCAAGAAAGGTAAGCGACCGTCTTTGCGCAAATGCGCTTGGCGTTCTACCAAACGGTGTGCGTAATAAATAGGAGCGGGCATTAACTCAGGTGTTTCGCTACAGGCGTAGCCAAACATCAAGCCTTGGTCGCCAGCACCCGTGTTCAAGTGGTCGTCAGATGCTTGGTTGACGCCTTGGGCAATATCGTTCGATTGCTTGTCATAGCAAACCATGACGGCACAACCTTTGTAGTCGATGCCGTATTCGGTGTTGTCGTAGCCAATGCGTTTGATGGTGTCGCGAGCGACTTGGATGTAGTCGACATGCGCGTTGGTAGTGATTTCACCTGCAAGCACCACCAAGCCAGTGTTGGTCAATGTTTCAGCGGCAACGCGGCTGCGCGGGTCTTGCGCGAAGATCGCGTCCAAAATCGCGTCGGAAATTTGATCCGCAACTTTATCGGGGTGGCCTTCTGAAACGGATTCAGAGGTGAAGAGATAGTCTGCTGACATAAAGGAGCTCCATTCAGTTGTTGTTGTTGGCGTTGCCAACTCAGAAGGAGCCCGGCGAACGCTTTAGCAGATGTGTGCAACTTGGCGGTTGCACGCACACCGAAGTGTGTTTGTCGCTCTGCAAGTTGTTCTCTAACTCAGCGACAATTGAATTATATGCCAGCTGTAACCCGAATTTTTCAATTGCTAGCCAGTGTTCCAATGCCGTGGATGCAGTGTGCGGGTGCCATATTGGGTTGGGTGGTGTGGGTTGTGTCACCAGGTTATCGACGCACGTTTGTAGCGAATGTCAAAGCATCAGGCATACCTTCACATTTAGCAAAACCAGCTATTGCAGCTGCTGGCATGGTGGTGTCTGAACTGCCATGGGTTTGGATGCGTCCACATTCGCAAACCTTGAAAGGCTTGGTGCAATTCGACGGCGCAGAACACTTCGAGGCTGCGATGCGTGCTGGTAAAGGGGTCATCATCATGTCGCCCCATATCGGCAGTTGGGAAATTGGTGCCCAAGCGATAGCAGAAAAATTTGGACCAGAGTTCGGCGATATGGTGGTGTTGTTCAGGCCCGCACGCAAAGCGTGGTTAGAGGGCTTGGTAGCGAATGCCAGAACACGACCATTTTTAAATTCAACCCCCACCACCTTGAGTGGTGTGCGCACTTTGATCCGCACTTTGCGCGCAGGAGGCTACACCGCTATCTTGCCCGACCAAGTGCCACCGATGGGCCAAGGTGTGTGGGCACCGTTTTTTGGTCGTGATGTTTACACCATGACTTTACTGGCCAAACTCGCGCAACAAACTGGCGCGCAAGTCATACAAACTTGGTGTGAGCGATTACCCATCGGCAAAGGTTTTTGTTTGCATATGCGACCCATGGATGCTGTTGAATTCAAAGATGCATCGGTTTCACCTGAGCAAGCTGCAGTTGTTGTGAATCGAGGTGTTGAAGACATGGTTCGCCATGCGCCAGGCCAATACCTGTGGGCCTATGACCGCGATAAGCAGCCGCGCAGCGAGAGTCAAACATGATGAGTCAAGTGGGCTTAAAGCTGTTTCAATGCATAGGCTTTTTACCTTTGTTGGTACTGCGCGCGATGGGCACGATGGTGGGACTGACTCTCTATGTAGGCGCGAGGTGGCGTCGCCATGTAGTGCTACAAAACTTGCGTGTGTGTTTTCCTGAAAAATCTGAATCTAAGCGCCAAGAGATTGCAAAACAAGCCTTTGTGTATTTCGCCCAAGCTTGGTTTGATCGGAGTTGGTTGTGGCACCGCAGTCCGAGTTGTATCCAAGCGCGCGTGCGTTTTACGGGTTTTGTTGATGAACTCAAAGCAGATGTACCCACCGTTATCTTCGCACCGCACTTTGTCGGATTAGACGTGGGTTGGACCTTGCTGACCTTGCGTGTTCCCAAACACTTCACCACCATATTCACACCGCAATCGAATGCGGCGGCGGGCGCTTGGATGACCCAGGGGCGAAGCCGTTTTGGGCAAGTGCAACTTCTTCAACGTGAAGACGGTGTCAAAACCATCGTGAGCTCTTTGCGCAACAACGCTTGGTTGTATTTGTTGCCCGACATGAACTTTGGGCCGGAAGAGTCGATCTTTGTTCCCTTCTTTGGCGAGCCTGTTGCCACCGTGCCGTCTTTGTCACGCTTTGCCAAGCTTGGCCGTGCACGTGTGTTGCCTGTCGTGACGCGTATGACTTCCAGTGGGTATGAAGTAGAGGTGCATCACGCATGGAATGATTTCCCAACAGACGATGCACAAGCCGACACAGCCTTGATGAACCAGCGTCTAGAGACCTATATCCAAGATATGCCCGCGCAATATTTCTGGGTGCATAAGCGTTTTAAAACGCGGCCAGAAGGCGCTGATCCTATTTACTAAGTTCAGCGCAAAAACGCAAATACGCAAAAGCGAAAAGGCTAATGGTGTTTTCTTCAGTAGCGCTGTGTTCGCGGAGCCCGAACAGCCCTCACAACTTTGGTGCGTTCACTCACAGGACGCGCCGCTTTGTCATCACGCAAAAAGTCTTCTATTAACCCTGCTACACGCAATGGTTGTTCGTGTACCAGCCAATGCGAACCATTTTTAACGCGGTGCAAAGTGAGCTTGGGAATAAATTCGCCTAACCCGTCGATCAAGCCGGGTGGCAGCGCAATATCTTTCATGCCCCAAATCACACATGTTGGCACTTGCACCGTCAGCATGCTGTGCGGCAAATGCAGGCCAGCCGCGGCCGCATCACCTGGCCGTGCTGGACGCATGGGGGAAGCTCGGTAATAGTTCAAAGGCCCTGTGAGCCCTTGTTGCCAAACAGAACGGTATTGGGCTTTTATGGCTTCGGTCAGCCAAGGATGAGGACCATCGACAGCGCCCATATTTGTGAAAAATTCCCACACGCGACGGAAGTCTTCTTCAGTCAAAAGCTCCTCAGCATCTGGGCGTATCAAGAAATTCATATATGCACTGGCTGCTTGTTGCGCTGGGTTGTTTTGCAACTCGCGTAAAAAAGTTCCCGGATGCGGCGAGTTGATGACCATCAAACGGCGCATGAGTTCAGGATGTTGGTTGGCGGCATTCCACGCAACAGCGCCGCCCCAATCGTGTGCAACCAATCCAGCCAAAGGCGATGTTGGACTGACCAGTTGGGCTAATGCCAATATGTCTTGCACCAAGAACTTAGGTCGATACGCTTCAACTTCTTTGGGAGCACTGGAGTTTTCATAGCCACGCATGTTGGGTGCTATGCAGAAATAGCCGCCATGCGCCGGTTGGGCAAAGTATTCCAGCATCGCGTCCCATGCAAAGGCGGCTTCCGGAAAGCCGTGCAAAAACATCAGCACGGGTCGGCCAGCTTCGCCACTGACGCGACAACTCAATGTGATGCCATGCGGCAATGCGTGTGAAACCTGATCAATCATGGATGCATCCAGTCGTAGAGTGTCATGGCGACTTCATCGACGCCTTGTTTTTTGAGAGCAGAGAACAAACGCACTTCACCGCCACCCGCTTGGAGTTTGGCGATAGACAAGGCCTTGGCACCTTCACTGCGGTTGAGTTTGTCGGCTTTGGTTAAAAGCACCAAAAATTTGAGGCCGGCTTCGACGCGTGGGCGCAATACGTCTAACAAGATGTCGTCGAGTTCGGTCAAGCCCAAACGTGGGTCACACAACAACACCACGGCGCGCAAGTTTTCTCGCGAGGTCAAATAGTTGGCCATGACTTGCTGCCAGCGGATCTTGTCTTGTTTGGGAACTGCCGCATAGCCGTAACCTGGTAAATCGGCCAATACCGCATCGGCTTGGCCTTGGCGGCCCAACGCAAACAAATTGATATTTTGTGTACGGCCTGGCGTTTTGGAGGCGTAGGCCAAACGTTTTTGCTGGGTCAAGATATTGATACAGGTCGATTTGCCTGCGTTGGAGCGTCCTACAAAGGCAATTTCAGGGAGTTCATAGGCGGGTAAATGGTGCAGTTGCGGGGCGGTGGTTAAAAACCTAGCCGTGTGCAACCAACCTAGTGCGTGCTTCGCATGATCGGGGGGATTCATACGCCATTGTAGAATCTACGGCGTTTTTGACTGATTTGCTACTTCTACTTTCTGGCCTATTTATGAAACTGTTTGCCTCATTGTTGACCGCTACGCTTCTTGTAGCCCCTGTATATTCTGTGCAAGCCAATGAAGCCGCTGCCCCAGCTGCAAAGCCTGATCTGGCCAAAGGTGAAGCCAGCTACGGTGCAGTGTGTGCAGCATGCCACGGCGCAGACGGCAATTCAGCAGTGACTGTCAATCCTAAATTGGCCCAGCAGCATCCCGAATACACCGTCAAGCAATTGCAAGAATTCAAATCTGGCAAACGCGCGAACGCCATCATGATGGGTATGTCTGCCGCTTTGTCAGAACAAGACATGAAAAATATTGCCGCTTGGTTGGCGACCAAGACTGCGAAAAAAGGTTTCGCCAAAGACAAAGAATTAGTCACCTTGGGTGAGCGCATTTACCGCGGTGGTATTGCCGATCGCCAAATAGCTGCGTGTGCAGGTTGCCATTCACCTACTGGTGCAGGTATTCCTTCTCAGTACCCACGTTTAGCTGGACAGCATGCTGACTATGCTGTGGCGCAACTCACGGCCTTCCGTGACGGTGTTCGCAAGAACAACACGCAAATGACGCAAGTGGCTGCCAAGTTAAACGATCGTGAAATCAAAGCTGTGTCAGACTACATTGCTGGGCTGCGCTAAAAGCCCTTACTGCATTAAAGACAAGCTGGCTGGCATGCCAGCTTTTTTTTATCCGAACGCGCGACAATGCGCCACATATTTGAAAGGGCTTGGGCTATGCAACGCAATCAATTCTCTATCGGCCATGCTTCTGGTTTTATTCATCCGGTCAGCAGTGACATCACCCCGCAAGCGGTGTACCAACAACGCCGCGATTTGTTAAAACGCATTGCAGCAGGTGTCGCAGGTACTTCTATGGCGACATGGGCGAGCCGCGAAGCTCTGGCGCAAGCTAAAAAGCCCAGCCCATTAACGGGTCAGCCAAGCAAAGTCAGTGGTGCCTCGATCATGGAAAAAGTAACCTCTTATAAAGACGCCACGACTTACAACAACTATTACGAATTTGGTACAGAAAAGTCTTATCCGGCGTTACAAGCCCATACCTTGGTCACTAAACCTTGGTCGGTAGAAATTGACGGCTTAGTCAAAAAGCCAGGTCGTCTCGACATAGAAGATTTGCTGAAGTACAGCCCTATGGAAGAGCGTATCTACCGAATGCGGTGTGTGGAGGGGTGGTCGATGGTCATTCCTTGGGTTGGCTACTCGCTGTTAGAAATCATCAAGCGCGTGGAGCCTTTAGGCAATGCCAAGTATGTGGAATTCACCACGCTGGCAGATCCCAAAACCATGCCGGGTGTGCGCTCCTCTGTGCTGGATTGGCCTTATGTGGAAGGTCTGCGTATGGATGAGGCCATGCACCCTCTGACCTTGATGGCATTTGGAATGTATGGAGAAGTCTTGCCCAATCAAAACGGTGCGCCATTGCGTTTGGTTGCACCTTGGAAGTATGGATTTAAGAGTGCAAAAAGTATTGTGAAAATTCGCTTTTTAGAAAAAGAACCTGTGAATTCTTGGGGACGTTCAGCGCCTCAAGAGTATGGTTTTTATTCCAACGTCAATCCGTTGGTAGACCATCCACGTTGGAGCCAAGCCACCGAGCGTCGTATTGGTGAAGATGGTTTGCTGACTAAAAAGCGCAAGACCTTGATGTTCAATGGCTATGAGGCACAAGTGGCGTCTATGTATACCGGCATGGATTTAAAGAAGTTCTATTGATTTTTTGCAAGTGCGTGAAGTGTCTTTGTCTATGCTGAGACCGATGTTGCGCCATGCATTTGCAAAGCCTATTATTTTTACGCTGTGTACTGTGCCATTTTTTTATCTGGTGTGGGGCGCTTTGAATGATGGCTTAGGCGCTAATCCTGCAGAGTATTTAATTCGTGCCACTGGCAACTGGACTTTGCGGTTTCTTTGTATCACTTTGGCCATCACACCTTTGCGCGTTGTGGGTGCAATTCCTGAACTGCTGCGATTGCGCCGTATGTTGGGCTTGTTTGTTTACTTCTATGTTGTTATCCATCTGCTTTGCTACAGCTGGTTAGATATGGGCTTTGAATGGTCAGATATTGCAACCGATATCGCCAAGCGCCCTTTTATTTTGGTGGGGTTTACAGCGTTTGTATTGCTCACCCCACTCGCAGCAACATCATTTAACCGAGCGATTCGGTGGCTAGGTGCAAAGCGTTGGCAGCTATTGCACCGCGCTGTGTATGGGGTTGCCGTTTTAGCTATCCTGCATTTTTATTGGATGCGCGCTGGCAAAAGTAATTTTGCGGAAGTGATCGTGTACGGCGCTATTTTGGCCGCGCTGCTGTTATGGCGTGTTTGGAATAAGCGATTCGCACGCCATTAAATCTTGCGCAGTTTCTCGGCGGCGGATGAGATGCCATTTGCTGCCATCGACCAATACCTCTGCTGCGCGACCGCGTGTGTTGTAGTTACTCGCCATAGCCATGCAATAAGCGCCTGTTGACAAAATAGCCAGCACATCGCCTGCTTTAACAGCAAGCGATCGATCGCGCCCTAGCCAGTCACCGCTTTCGCAGACGGGGCCCACCACGTCGTACACCACAGGCGTCACACCGCTAAGAGCTAAAGGCGTAATTTGATGAAACGCCTCGTACATCGCGGGGCGAGGAACATCGTTCATCGCGGCATCAACGATGCAGAAGTTTTTTAACTCACCGGGCTTGAGATATTCAACGGAAGTTAGGCACACGCCCGCATTACCCACCAAAGAGCGACCAGGTTCGATCATCAATTGGCGTTGGCCATAGCCGCGTGCATCCAACTTGGCTAAAAGAGCGCGCCACATATCGTCCGCAGTGGGAGGAAGTTCGTTGTCGACAGGCATGTTGTAGTCAATACCTAAGCCACCACCAAAATCAATGTGTTTTAGCATGATGCCGCTGCGTTCGATAGCGTCTACCAAGTCGAGCACACGGTCCATGGCATCTAAATAGGGACTGATGTCGGTAATTTGCGAGCCAATGTGGCAGTCAATACCGATAACCTCTAGGCCTTGATGTTGTGCCGCACGTTGGTATATTTGCAAAGCATGTTCATGCGCTACGCCAAATTTATTGTCTTTGAGTCCGGTTGAAATATAAGGATGCGTTTTGGCGTCCACATTGGGATTGACACGAATGCTCACCGGTGCGCGCAAGCCCATGGCCTCTGCAACTTCGCTCAAAACTTGTAGCTCAGCTTCGCTTTCCACGTTGAAACACGCGATGCCAGCGCGCAAAGCCTGTTGCATTTCAGCGCGTGTTTTGCCCACACCAGAAAAAATCACCTTAGATGGATCGCCGCCAGCAGCTATCACGCGCGCGAGTTCCCCGCCTGAAACAATATCAAAACCACGCCCTGCTTGCGCGAACACTTGCAATACAGCCAATGAAGAGTTGGCTTTCATGGCGTAACAAATACGGGCATTGCGTCCTGCAAATCCGCGTTGGTAGGCGGCAAGTGCAGACAACATCGACGCCTTGGAATAAACAAACAAAGGCGTGCCAAATGTTTTTGCTAACGCAGAGAGCTCAACTTGTTCTATCAACAAGTCTTTGTTAGGCCTTGCTACAAAAGGCGAGCCGGCTAAGTGAGGGTGTGTCATTTATTGCTTGGGCGCTGACATAGGGCTTGCCACCGGTGTAGT
>JBAXNJ010000044.1:0-8576 GCA_037133815.1 Betaproteobacteria bacterium | reverse complement strand
AACCGTCGTATGAGTATCACCGTGCTCTATAACGACCAAGAATAATTTTTTAAGCCGAGCGCAACTCGTATTTATTGATCTTCTCGATCAAAGTCGTGCGCTGTAAGTTCAGTAATTTCGCGGTCCGCGACACATTGCCTGAATTGCGCTCAAGCGCCTGCTCGATGATGCTGCGCTCGATCTGCGCCATCCGCTCTTTCAAGGACAAACCCTCTGGCGGCAAATGCGGCATGCCTTGCGCGAGCATGATGATGCTCTCGATTTCGTTGTCTTCTGGCTCCGGTTGGTTTTGCATGCCGCTTTCGGCCAAGACTTCGGGAGGGGGAGTCATTTCTAACTTAGCCAGCAAGGGCGACTGGGCTTGCAACTCTGCTTGCGCTGAAATCAAACCCTTGGGCAAAAGGGTAGGGGGAATGGCCCGCAAATCCAATTCTTGTCCCGCATACAAGGTGCTAAAGCGGTCGACTAAGTTGGAAAGTTCACGCACATTGCCTGGCCATGGGTACTTTTGTAGTGCTGTCAAAAAATCAGGCTTGAAGGTGATGGGTTGTTTGCCAAAAGAAGCGCATTTTTTTGCAAAAAATGTCAGTAATTCAGGCACATCTGTGTTGCGTTCACGCAACGCAGGGGTCACCATCGGCAAAACATTAAGCCGATAGTACAAATCTTCTCGGAAACGACCGGCTTCAATCTCGGTATCTAAGTCACGGTGGGTGGCGGCAATGACACGCACATCCACCTGCACCTGTCGGGTTCCGCCAATCGGGTCGACCGTGCGTTCTTGCAAGACACGCAGTAGTTTGACCTGCATATCGAGCGACATATCGCCAATTTCGTCTAAGAAGATCGTGCCGCCATGGGCCAATTCAAAGCGTCCAATTCGGTCTGCCACTGCGCCAGTGAATGAGCCTTTTCTATGGCCAAAAAGTTCACTTTCTAGCAAATCTTTAGGGATAGCGGCACAATTAATAGGTACAAAGTTAGCACCGCAACGCTCGGACTGGTCGTGCAGCAAACGGGCCAAAAGCTCTTTACCGGTGCCACTTTCACCCGTAATCATGACGGTCGCATTGGAATTGGCCATCGTTGCGACCAAATTGCGCAATGTTTTGGCAGATTCACTTAATCCGATAAATTGGGTGGTGGGCTTCATGTCAAAAATTCCTACAGTTAATTGTCTAATACTGACAAATTCACGCAAGACAACAAAAGTACACAAACTATCAAAGAATCACCAAAGTATCGATTTGTGAGGTTAAAGATGTGCCCCCAACTGACGAATCGTTTGGGAGACCTACATAAGGACACCCACCATGAAACGCACCACTTTTTGGGCTCTAGTAGCCGTCACTTTGCTGACAACTGCTTGCGCCTTGCCGCCCTTTAAATCAGCTGAACAACCTAAGGCAGATGAGTCTGCCAACATGATCACGCCTATGACCGAAAAGCGCGAGACCTTGGTCGCAACCGGTTATGCCGTCATCAGCATTCAAAACCACCGTAACGCTTCGCAGCAACGTTTGTTAGCGATTCGCGCTTCTAAGCTCGACGCCTACCGCGCCTTGACCGAACAGGTCTATGGTCAACAGTTAGACGCCAACACCACCATCGCCGACATGACGGTGATGAGCGACACCTTCCGTGCGCGCGTGGAAGGTGTGGTGTACGGTGCCGTTTTGGTCAGCATCACCCCCGTGGGTGACGACACTTATGAGACTACGTTGTCTCTAGACCGCCGCATCGTTAACGACTTGCGTTCGCTCTACATTGCGCAGCTAAGTACTAAGCGTTACTAAGCAACACCTGTTGCATTAGCCCCGTTTGTGCCATCTTCCATCGCCTGCTTACACAACCAGTCTGCCACTATGTCCAGCCGTTCACCCATAACAAACTGCTGGCGCCGGAGACTTGGCGCGAGCGCTGCTTTGTTATTGCTATTCGGTCTGAACGTGGGGTTGCACGCAGCAGACGTGAAGCCAGAACAAAGGCTAGAGGCCATTCGCACCGCCTTGGTCGAGGCGGCCGAGAAATCGAATGTTCGTGTCAGCTCCAGCAGTTGGATGGACACCCACGGTGCCTTGTTGCAACTCAACCGCTTCTCCTCAGAAATCAGGTTACGCGACTTACAAATCGACCAATATAAAAAAACCAGTTCTGCAGAAACCGTTGAGTTGTCTAGAAAGACAACCGAGACCATCGCCCCTGTGCGTTGTGATGCGCCGCAAGCCCGTTCTCCCATGAAACATGTGATGCGTGTCTCCATGGACATTGATTCGCGCATTCCACCTTCGCAGCAGTTTTTAGCCCAAAAAATTGGCTTTGCCGCACGTCAACAGGCGATGCGTGCGGCTACGGAATCAAGGCACTGGAGATTGACCACTGACTCAATTTACAACCGCACTTACGAGCGTCTTTATAACGGTCTGGGTGAAGAGGCCATGCCATGGCAACTCCAGCAGGAAGCGACGGAGTGGCGTTTGCAATTGACCGTGATGCCTGGACGCTACAACCTCAACACAGCCAATTACCCCGCGTTTGTTTTGATGTGGCAAGTTCAGTACACGTCGAACGGTACAGTATGGTTTGATGCCCAAAATACCGTGTTTGGCGTCACCATTCCAAGCCCCTATGGCACCCCCAAACTCGATGTTGACACCACTTTGGCGATCGAAACCAACGTGGCCCAAATGGCCCGAGACTTAGATCGTCAGCTCGGTTGCGATCCGCAAAGCTTTGTTGTGCAGCAAAATAGCGATGGCCAGTTGGTGTTGCGAGCAGGTCGCGCCTCGGGTCTGCGGGTGGGTGACCAAATCGTCCTTGCAGATGCGCGTGTTTTGCCTGGCAGGGCGATCGAAGCGGGTGCACTTGACGCAGTCGTGCTGGCTGAAGTTAAATCGGTCTCTGCCTACCAAGCAGAGATTCGCCAGGTGGCGGGAAGAAAACAAACATTTCAGGGCGGCTGGGTAGCTTGGCCCTATATTTATTAACGGAAATTACGGAAACCGTCGGAGAACTCTTATGGCCCACATCAACGCTTACTTTCGACTCGCCTTATGCGCAGGGGTGCTGATGGGCGCATCACACGTTTTTGCCTTGGACGTAGAGGGCAAGGGCGCGCTCAAAACTTACGACGTGGTCTCCGGCGACACCTTGGACAAAGTCATCCGTGCCACCATGGCCGACAGCCCCCTCAAAATTGAGTTGCTGCGCACTGCGTTTATCCAGCAAAACCCACAAGCTTTTACAAAAACACCGCCACGCACTTTGATGGCGGGTTCTATCTTGACCATTCCCGACCATGACAGCTTGGTCGCCATGTATCTCAAGTCTGGCAAAAGCACGCTACCTAAAAATGCACAGGGTTCTGCACCAGGCTCCAATACTTCATCGGGTTCTACCCTTGGCGCAGGCGGCTACGCCACGACCGACCTGAACATGAACGAGCGTAAAAACTGGGTGCGTTTCCCTTAAAGGGCATGCCATGGCGTTGCTCGGGCCTGAGGGCGTCAACCAAGTTTCGCGTGTCACGCCGGTCACGCTCGACCTGCGTCAAATATTTATAGAAGCTCCGGTAGCCAAAGAACTGGGTTTGCACGACGGACAAGTCGTCAATGCGGTTGTAGCGCTTCACAAAGACGAACTCAAGCTCGCCATGAACGAGCATGTGTTCAATCTACCGCTCTCGCCTTACATCAAAGAAGGCGATCTAGCGCAGCTGAGAGCGCATTTGCTACCCAATGGCAAGTGGACTTTGCAGTTGCTCCATACCGGCACCTACGCAGGCTTGCAAACTTCCCAAGCAGCGCAGGCCGCATTGGCTGCCCAAACTGCGCAAGCGGCCTCGCAAGCGCTTGGGCCTTCGCGCTTCAATGCTTTGTTAGTGCAGCCCGAAGGTTTTGCCAATTGGGTCAATCTCTTGCGCCCTGGCATTCTCGATGCTCTTTTGCCCGCAGGCGCGGCCAGTGAATTGAAAGAACGCGTCAAAGCGCATCGCTTAACCATGGCCAATTTACAACCACAAGCTTTGCGCCGTTTTGTGTTGAAGCACACCACGTCTTCCGAAGCCAGCTTGGCCCAAGCGCAAGAAGTACAAGACGACGAAAAAGCTTTGTTGCGTCTGCTCATGAGCGAGCGCCATCGCATGGGCGCGATAGATGAGGGCGACACCCAAAACAGCTTGAAGCACGCGTTAGACGAAGTCGAAGCCGCCCAACTCCAAGCTGTCAAAGACTGGCGCAACGGCGACCTCAACCTGAGTTTTGTCATTCCCTTTACCGATGCCGACCCGCTAGAGATGCAGTTTGAGAAAAAAGGTGACAAACCGGGCCAACCCAAAAACCCGTTGGTCGTCAATATGCACACCAACAGCCGTGTTTTGGGCGAGGTGTGGCTCAAAACCAGCATCAACGACAGCGTTAATGTCAACCTCACCATGTGGGCACTGCGCTCTGATATTGCATCCCAGGCCAGAGAAAACGCCACTGAATTGACATATGAGCTCGAATCCGCCGGCTTGGCACTTGGCAGTTTTCAGGTTTACAACGCGCCGCGTCCTGACGCCAAGCAAAAACGCGATACGCCCAAGCACGGTGTGCTGATCGATACGGAGGTGTAAATGAAAAACACCCCTTACGAGCAAGCCGTCGCCCTTGAATACGGCAAAAACAAAACGCCAGTCGTCTCCGCCAAAGGGGAGGGCGAGTTAGCGCGACGCATCATTGCCGAGGCCAAGCGCCAAGGCGTCTATGTGTCTGAAGACCCTAGGTTGCTGGCGATGCTCAGCCGACTAGATGTAGGGCAAGAAATTCCAGAAGATATGTTCACCGCTGTGGCGGTTATTCTGGCTTGGGTGTATTGGCTCAGAGGTATGCAGCCAGGAGATGAAGCTGCTAAAAAAGTCGCTTAAATCAGGCTTCTGCGTAACCACGACCTCGGCGAACGCGAGAAAGTTTCCCCAACCGGTCATACATTTCGACCGAGCTTGTCGGGTCAAACACATTCAAACTTTGTAAAGCGCCACGGATGGCGTCTATTTTTCGGCTGATCAGCACTTCGTTGCGTCTATGCATATCGCGGCACAAAGCCATGTGTTCTTTGAACTCATCCCACTCAGACCCGAGTGCATCCGCTGATTCGGGGCCGTCAATGCGGGCGAGTTGCATTAGCTGTTGCAGCAAATCATTTTTAGTACTTTGCGACGCTTCAAATGCGTCTAAATTTTGCGCTTTGAGTTGTTCAAACTCTAGCTCCAACATATCGAAAAGCTCGCGCGCCAACGCCTCAGCTTGAGCCAAATGCTCTGCTGAGGGGCTTGTCGTCGCTGCTTCCGTCATTACTATGTCGGTCATGCGCGCTCTAGTCCAAATTAGCTAGTGATCAGTTTTTCCAAAGCTACAAAGCTCTCGGCAATGCGGCGTGGATTGACGGGGTAGTTACCGTCCTTGATCGCTTGCTTGATCGACTCGACCTTAGCGCGGTCAAACTCAGGCTGGGCCATGACCTTTTGGGCCACATTGCTCAAACTGATCTTGTCAGCACCAGGCGCAGCAGCTTTCGCAGGCGCAGTTTCTTCTTTGGCCCCAGCCGCAGAAGTGCCTTTGGGGTCGACTTTCTCAATCGCGTTGCGGGCAGCAGCGCTCGACTGGGTCATACGACCGTAATTCGAGATGGGATCGCTCATATCTTTCTCACTTTCTAGACCCGAAATGCGGGTCAAACCTTTTCACAACATTCAAATCGGCACCAAGTTTTAGAACTTGAGGCTAATTCACCAAAAAACCTTCAAAAACTTGCGAAAGCGTGTTTTTGAATACTTTTGAATTCATATCAACGAATTCTCGCTGTGTTGGGTCCTGTGATCACCGCTATCAATGATCGACCCGACTCGCTATTTTTCAAGCGCACTTGCTCACCTAAACCACCATCTTGTAGCGCTTCCGCGCGCATGGTGATCAAAAATCCTTGTCCTTGACCGGCGCTGACCTGCACTTCTTGTCCCCGTTTCACCATGATCGCTGCTTTCACATCGTAGGTTCGCAAAGGCGAGTTGGGTGTCAAATCGCGCACCAATTCCATATTCATTAGCAATTTTGAGTCCACGATCACTTGGTTCTCCATGCCGGGGATAGGCATTTCGGCCTCCACGAACATAGCGGGGGTGATCAAAGTCCCGCGTTTGAGCATCTCTTTAGACACTAAAACCTTGTGTAATGCAGGCCCCATGGGGCTTTGGCGGTTAGGTGAAGCTGACTCAGTGCCATTGGTGAGTGTCACAAAAAGCTGCCACTGTGGCTGGCTGCAACGCACCCGCACCGAGGGTTGAATAGGGAAGGGTTGGTCAAACTGCAGTTTTTGTTGACAGTCTTGCAAGGCGATTCGGTTGTCTAAAGGCGCCACACGCATATTGCGTCCTTGAAAAGCGGGGGTGGTGTTCGCCCATTGCACGGCTTGTTGTTCCAAATCTTCAAACGGCCCAGCCACCGTCGCCAAAGGCAACGCTGTCAGAGCCAAAACTGCCCCCCACCGCAGGCACTTGGCGCGGTATGTGTCGGGAATTAATGGGCACAGCATTTGCATGTTCAGTTGGGTCAGGTGTTGAAGTTTTGACAAATTTGTTGAGTTCTAAATCTGATAGCAAAAACGAGACCAACTTTTTCAACGTACCGATTACGGAGTCCCTATGCGACTTGATCCACCTTTCACACCCACGGTGAGTGGGGTAGACCCGTCGGGCATGCCAATCATCACGCGCAATCCTCTCGCCTACACCCGCACTGCTTCGGGGTTTAGCCAAGCGATGGTGTCGGCGCAACAAAATGTTTCATCCCAGCCAAACAACAACTTCAGGCCCAAGGCGGGTTCTTTGCTTCCTGAATCAAACGCGGCGCCTTGGAGCGTCAATGTCCAATCAGGACAAACCTTAAGCGGTATCGTGCGCGATCAAATGGCGGCGCGGGGCGTCAATATCTCTAGTAGCGAGGCCTTGCGTCTCTCGCAAACTGTGGCGCAATCGAACAAATTACCCAATGCCAACCTCATTCACCCCGGCCAGCGCATCAACCTAGAGAGTTTGAACCTCACATTGGCTCAATCTCAATTGGCCAACCGAGCTGTAGTTACCAGTGCTTCCAACACCAACACTAATATAAATGGCGCAAACAGACAAACCGCTGTGAATAGCACCACCCAACTTCAGTTGTTATCCCGCGTAGACCAAGGCGGCAACCCCGTTTTGGAAAAAACCCTCAACCGCGCAGTAGACAAAGGCTTCATCCCCGCCCAAGACAAACAAGCGGTGATGAACAAAATCATCCAGCTGTCACAACAACACCGTTTCGCGCCAGACGACTTTGCTCGCCTGTCGTTGATGGAAAGCGATGGCCTGAACCCCAAAGCCAATAACGGCCGCTGCTTTGGCATCATCCAATTCTGTGACGGCCCTGACCGCGGCGCCGCCAGCGTCGGCTTTGCATCTAACCCCAAAGCCATCTTGGGCCGCAGTGCGCTTGACCAACTCGATATGGTCGGCAAATATTTTGAAGACACCGGACTCAAAAGCTATGGCCCCGTTGGCCTAGACGATCTTTACCTCACCGTGTTGACACCAGCCGCGCGCAATGAAACGCGTCCTAACGTAGCACTGAATATTCCAGGCCCCCAAGCCGCGTTTTTACATGTGAACCGCGACACCCGTGCGCCGATCACGCGTAATTCCATCTTGGCTGGATTGCACCAAAACGCCAACGAGCGTTTGGGTGTGGAAGTTGCACAACGTCCGAGCTTGCAAGCTGCGCGCATCAGTGCCTATGCAGAACAAGCTGTTGTGACGCTAGTCGAATAATTTATTTTCTTTTTACTACAACTCGCCTTCGGTAAAAGATAAGGCCACTTCGCCAAACAACAAAGCGGCAATCGTCTTATCTAAAAGCGTGGCAAAGCGGCAAACATTTGCCACTACAGACGTCAAAACCGCAGTGGCACATCTCTTGCATTAATCGTCACGAGGCCTTGTAACTTGAGGCCGTGTCAATAAATCGGAGTCGAGAGATGGACATTTTTTCAACAGCATTCGGAATACACGAGAAAGCGCTCGGCGTTCGCAGCCAACGCATGGAAGTGCTCGCGCGAAATATCGCCAATGCGGATACGCCTAACTACAAGGCGCAAGACGTTGACTTCAAAGCCATGCTCAAAGAACTCAAAACCGAATACGTCACTGCCACCCATGAAAAACATTTCATGGGCATAAAAGAAGCGCCCGACAACGGCATGCGCTTTCGCACTCCTTTCAACAGCTCATTCGACGGCAACACCGTTGAGATGAACGTCGAACAAGCCCAATACGGTAAAGCCGCTAGTGAATACCAAGCGACTTTGCAGTTTTTAGAAAACCGCATCAGCGGATTGCGCAAAGCTTTGCGCGGGGAGTAATGGCATATGCAACTAGATAACGTCTTTGGCATCGCTGGTACCGCGCTCAACGCGCAGTCCATTCGTATGAACACCACCGCTTCTAACTTGGCCAACGCCGGCACTGTTGCTGGTAGTGAAGAAGAAGCCTTTCGTGGCAAAAAACC
>JBAXNJ010000043.1:0-8597 GCA_037133815.1 Betaproteobacteria bacterium | reverse complement strand
ACCGTGGCTATGGGTGTGGCGGGCGACCCAATAGCGCCTGGTAGACGAAGAGGCGGTGCTGTTAATAGAAATCTAGAGCGTTGATGTTCTCGCAGCCAATTAGCCAGTGGCGATAAGTGCCAAATTTCACCAAGATGAATGCCTAATTTAAATAGGCAATGCTCGTGAAGAGGAAGCGTGGCGCAACTACCCGATTGGTGTGTTGCTGGATGGGCTTCCACAGCGTAGTTATCTGCAATCAAAGCCACTAAACCTGAATCTGTGATCCATTGCAATAGTTTGGGGTCTCGACCTTCTAGGACGGCGCAACTGTTCTCCAGCAAATGTCCATCGGGTTTTTTGTTCATTTCTAAAAGCATGTCTGCAAAACCTGTATGCAGGCAAACCATGTCGCCAGACTCAACGTTGACATTATCTTTTTTCAATATGTCCATCAAAATATCGTGATCAATATTGACTCTTTTTCTGCCCACATGCGCATGTAAATCTATCATCACTGCGCGTCCTTGCGTACATTTCTCTGACATTTTTTCAATGCCAAGTGCTTTTGCTTGTGATGTGGATTCACGAGGAATCTTGGCGAAATCAAAAATACCAGCGCCCTCTGGCTTATCAGGTCCAACTACATCAATTCCAGCGCGATAACCGTTGTAGTACACCGGTTCTGGCTTTCCATCGCCATTAGCGTCAAACATAGACCCTACGTGCGCCAAACTATCCCACTGCGTGCTGTATTGCAAATGCATGATGACTAAGTCATCACTCACAACATCTGTGCAGCTAGGGTCGTCACACCACATTTGGTAGTTGAGGTTGGGCTTGCCGTTACGCAAAGTGGGACGAAGTACTGGTGGAAGTCTGCGCGGATTCAATACGTTTCCGCCTGGAAAGTCTAGTGGCAGGCTCAGGTTGAAGGTCAGCCCTTCTTTTACCTCCGCAACGCCTTGCTTAACTTTCTCTGGGGTGAGTAAGTTCATTCGCCCATACTGATCATCCGGTCCAAAGTCACCCCAATTCGACCCAGGGGGGCGTTGCTTCCATCGTGAAGATTGACTCATGGCAAATTCCTTTTAGACAATTTTGAGTTTTTCAAGTTCGAGACCATTATTGAGATACGACGAAATGTAGACAGACAACTGTGCGACAGTCAAACTGACCTAGACGCTTTGT
This sequence comes from Betaproteobacteria bacterium, assembly GCA_037133815.1. GTDB lineage: Bacteria > Pseudomonadota > Gammaproteobacteria > Burkholderiales > Burkholderiaceae_C > Limnohabitans. The sequence continues at coordinate 7,427 of JBAXNJ010000043.1, read as the reverse complement.
ATAACGTCTGAAAGTTTGAGTACCAAGGGGTTTCACTAGTTCAACTTGGTGCTTTATCGATCGTGTTCTAGATATAGGGATAACACTACTCGTACCTGTCCCCATAGTGCTAACTGTTTGTTCAAATGAAAATACTATGTAACCTCTCGGCAACAGCTATCGAACAACTTATGGAGACAAAACCATGATTCGCTTAACAAAACTTGCAGTACGCCTTTCTCTGGCTACTGCTTTGGTCATTTCTGCCACCAGCACCATCGCTGCTGACACCATCAAGATTGGTTGGTTATCGTCACTAACTGGTGCGCTGTCTTCTGCGGCTATTGCTGAAAACCAGGGAGTTCAACTTGCTGTTGATGAAATTAACAAGTCTGGCGGCATATTGGGTCGTCAGATCGAATTGCTCACCAGAGACACCGCTGGTGACCCAACCAAAGCAGTTAACTTCGCTCAGCAACTAGCTTTTAGCGATAAGGTCCATTTTGTGATTGGCCCAGTGAATTCTGGCGAAGGCCTTGCGGCAGTTCCGATATTGGCTCGCGCTGGTGTCCCCAACTTAGTCATTGGCGCTATTGATGAGTTGATTGATCCAGTGAAATATCCCCGTGCTTTTCGGGTTATCAATACAAACCGTCAGTGGATTTCAACTGCAAACGACTACGCAATCAAAGTACTTAAGAAATCTAAAGTAGCAGTCATTGCGGATACGTCGGGTTATGGAACGGCTAGTGCAAAAACTGCCATTGAAATGTTAGAGAAAGCAGGCATCAAGCCCGTATATTCAGTTTTGGTTGATAACAATAAGACTGACTTGACAGATGAGATGAACAAAGCCCGAGCTGCTGGTGCAGATGTCGTTATGCCTTGGACAGCCGCCACAGGAATGTTAGGTCGGCTGTTAAATGCGCGAGGCGAGATTGGTTGGAATGTCCCTGTGGTAGGGCATCCTGCAATCATGGCTGCACAAATTCGCCAATTGCTCAATAAACCAGAATACTGGCAGAACGCCTACGCTGCTGGATATGTAAGCACCACATTCAGTGCAGATGGCAAGCTACCTGAGCGCACGCAACAGTTGGTTGACAAGATCCGTCCTAAGCTTGGTGGCGGAGAAATTGACATCTTGTTTTGGTGGGTTGCCATGGGTTATGACACCGTCAAAATTATTGAACATGCCATCAAGACTGCCGGCTCAACTGACGCTGCAGCTCTGCAAAAAGTGCTAGAAAACACCCGTGATTACAAAGGGGTTTACGCCACATATACATGGACTACAACAGAGCGAAATGGTTTCCCTGATAACAATATGGCAGTAAACCAGGCCAATACGTTTAAGGACGGTAGTTTCAAACTTGCTCCCCGCTAAAGTAATCTGAGGTCAACATGCTGACTGTCATAGTGACGGGGTTGGCGATTGGAATGCTCTATGCATCCATTGCCTTGGTTTACAACGTCATGTTTTCAACTTCGAAAGTGTTGTCTGTAACAACGGGACATTTATCGATGGTTGGCGGCGTGTTTGGGGCTTACATCATTTCTGTGCTCCAGATGCACTGGCTTTGGGGCTTGTTAGGTGCCGTGTTGGCTGGAGCAACTTTTGGTTGGCTAACGGATGTGCTTGCTATTCGACGCGTCTTGGCGCGAAGTGATGAGCACCTCTGGCTACTAAGCACATTAGCCTTGGCTACGATGGTTCAACAGGGAGTAGGTTTGTGGTGGGGTACAGAACCCAAGCCTTTCCCGCGTTTGATTACACAAGAGTTTGGTGCTGGCTTGATGGATCAAAAGTTCTGGCTACCGATTGGCATGGCGATAGTCATGACGATTGGCCTAGAGTTTTTCTATCGTAAGACGATGTATGGCAAGGTTTTTATTGCCATGTCAGAAGATGCATTTGCCGCAAGAGCGCGCGGTGTCTCTACAGACAAGATAAGGTTGTTGTCATATGTTCTTTCAGGTGCACTGGGAGGTCTGGCTGGTTTTGCAGCAGGGCAATTAACTTTTGCATTTTTTGCACTAGGGCACACCCTGACATTGCTGGGCTTTATTGCGCTTGCTGTCGGAGGACTTGGCAGCAATATCGGTGCTTTGATAGGCGGTGCTGCTTTAGGGCTTTTAAATTCTTTTGCAAGCTATTACTTTGGTGGTGAATATCAGCAAACTATTGCTGTGGGTCTTCTCATGGTGGTTTTGCTCATCAAGCCCGAAGGTTTGTTGGGCGCTAAGAATGTGAGACCCGTATGAACTCGCAAACTACTAAGACGCTATCTTTATTAGTGGGCGCAATACTCATCGCTGCTTTGCCATTTTGGGCGGGCGATCAATACCAACTTCACCTTGCAGCGCTAATCGCTGTGTATTGGATATTAATCGCGGGCCTGAATCTAGTCGTTGGGTTCACAGGTCAACTATCAATTGGTCATGTGGGTTTACTTTCTATTGGTTCTTACACCTTTGCCATCCTTGCGGGAAAGATGGGGATCGATCCCACGCTCTCTGTATTTGTTTCTGGACTTTTGGGGGGCTTGTGTGGCCTAGCCTTGGGATTGCCTTCGCTGCGTTTGCCAGGCTTTTACTTTGCTATGGCGACGATGGCTTTTTCGATGATCGTGAATGAAATCGTTCTTGCGCAAGTTGATCTCACTGGAGGCGGAATTGGTTTGCCTGGGCCCATGTTCCCCAAGCCCTTTGACAGTCCTATTGGTTTTTATTACCTTGTCACAGCAATTGCTTTGTTTGTGACTTGGTTGACATGGAATATTGCTCGCAGAATGTGGGGCCGCGCTTTCATCTCTATAAGAGATAACCCAGTCGCAGCCCAAGCTGTAGGCGTTCCTGTCTTCAAAGCAAAACTGCTTGCTTTTGTTTTTAGTGGAATTACCGCTGGCGTTTCTGGTGCAGTGTTTGCGAGCCTACAAAGTTACATCACCCCAGACACATTTGTCTTTGAGTTGAGCATGTTCTTTTTTGTTTGCATCATTATTGGTGGAAGAGGCAGCATCATCGGCCCTTTTTTGGGTACGGTAGTACTAACCGCATTGCCGGAACTTGTTTCGCCATTAGCCAAGCTAGGTAACTTTTTCTATGGTTTGTTACTCCTGGTAGTGGTTCTTGTAGTGCCAGAGGGCATTGGGCGCATGTTTGAAATTATTACTGAACGCTTGCGCCCAAGAACTGTGCATCGTGAACCGATCACGCCAGACTTAAATAGACTAGCGAAAGCCTTAAAGGTCCGTGAATGAGTGCGATGCAATCTGAACTCCAAGCCATAAACATCAGCAAACAATTTGGAGGGTTGAGTGCGCTAGACCAAGTATCTTTGTCGTTGCGACCTGGTGAAGTACATGGCTTGATAGGGCCTAACGGAAGTGGCAAAACAACGCTTCTGAATCTTTTGTCGGGTTATTACCAGCCAACGTCTGGCTCAATCAAACTTGGCGATGAAGACTTATCTTTAGCATCAGTCCAAAGGCGTGCAGCCGTGGGGGTTGCGCGTACTTTCCAAAAACCGCGCCTCTTACCCATGTTGTCTGTTTTAGAGAATGCAACACTTGGGGCGTGGTCACATAGTGAATCTGGTTTTGTTGCTAGTGCGGTTTCACTGCCATCGGTAGCCCGCGAAGACAAGAAATTTCTGGAGCAAACTACAGAGCTATTGCATGGCGTTGGATTAGGTCATGTCATACACCGGCGTGCAAATCTTTTGGACCATGCAGAGCAAAGATTTTTAGAAATTGCGCGCGGATTAGCTATGCGCCCCTCTTTCATTTTGTTAGATGAACCTGCCGGCGGTCTAACTACGCAAGAGATTGAGCACTTATCTCAGGTTATTCATACATTGCGTAGCTCTGGAATAGGCGTGTTGCTGGTGGAACACCATACTGATTTTGTTTTTCGAATTTCAGATCGCGTCACAACGCTCAATGTCGGAAAAATGATCAAGCATGGTGCTTCTGACGAAGTGAGAACAGATCCAGAAGTGATTCGTGTTTATCTAGGAGCTTGATAAATGAGTACGACGAACAAGCGCCCAGATGAAATACTGTTACAAGTCCAAGATGTCCATGTGGCTTACGGCAAAGCCGAGGTGGTGCACGGAGTCTCCATAGATGTCAGAAAAGGTGAATTTGTAGTTTTGCTGGGTCGTAATGGCGCTGGTAAGAGCACACTTTTGCATGCAATTTCTGGATTGATACCCAAAAAATCTGGGCAAGTATTGTTTGACGGGAATGATGTGACCCACAGTTCACCTAGAGATATTGTTCAAAATGGTGTCATTCAAGTACTTGAAGGGCACCGGATTTTTCATAGTCTCTCGGTCGAGGACAACCTTCTCATCGGTACCTACGCCAATGCGCCCAAAGGGGACCGCAGCAAGCTTGAACGCATTTACGATTTATTTCCAGAAATGGCTGAGCGCAAACAACAAATGGCCTCTAGGCTATCGGGTGGTCAGCAGCAAATATTGGCAGTTGCGCAAGGGGTCATTGGTGAACCCAAGTTATTGATACTTGACGAGCCTTCCAGTGGACTGGCCCCCATGGTCATCGATAGGATTTTGGATGTGGCGACGCAGTTATGTTCGCAAGGTCTTGCAATTTTGTTGGTGGAGCAATTAGTAGATAAAGCGCTTCGCCATGCACATTACGGATACCTCATGGAGACAGGTCGTATAGCCGCCTCGGCGTTTTCTGAAGAACTCAGAGAAGGTGATTTGCTACATCGTGTTTACTTAGGCGGTGACAACAGAGAGCACGCATGAGTTACTTAGTTGGCAGTGGACTCACCTCCTACGGCAAACACGAAGGAAGTAGCACGCTTGACCTCATGAGCCAAGCCAGCAATTTAGCTCTCAATGACGCAGGGCTTTCACGCTCTGACATCGACGGTGTAATTTGTGGATACTCAACCACCTTGCCCCATTTAATGCTTGCAACTTTGTTTTGTGAGCATTTCGGAATAAGTCCTCAATATGCGCACACCGTTCAGATGGGCGGCGCTACTGGATTGGGACTTGTTATGTTGGCAAAGCAATTAGTAGCTTCTGGCGCTGCGCGTCGAATACTCGTTATCGGTGGTGAAAATCGCATGACGGGTCAAAGCAGAGATTCGGCGATTCAAGTACTTGCCCAAGTGGGTCATCCTGTTTATGAGGTTCCCTTGGGAGCCACTATTCCAGCCTACTACGGATTGTTGGCATCTAGCTATATGAAAGCCTTTGGTTCGACGGAGCAAGATTTTGCGGCACTTGCTGTGTTGATGCGCCAGCATGCATCACGGCATCCAGGTGCCCAATTCCAAAAACCAATTACCGAAGACGATGTATTGGCTTCTCGGCCGATTGCATCGCCTTTAAAGATCTTAGATTGCTGCTCAGTAGCAGACGGTGGATGTGCTGTTGTTGTGTCAGCTGAGCCAGTGGGAGGTTATCCATTGAAAATAACTGGTGCCGCTCAGCATCACAATGCGCAGCACATAAGCGCTATGAAGAATCTCAATGACTTTGGGGCTGGTCAATGTACGCAACGTGCTTTGCACTCCGCCGGTCGAAAGTTAAGTGAGGTGGAGTACATAGCGATTTACGACAGCTTCACTATTACCCTCACCATGCTGCTCGAAGAAATCGGTTTGGCACCACGTGGGCAGGCCGGTAATTGGGCCCGTGAAGGTCGTTTCAGCAAGGATGCTGCTACGCCTTTAAATCTGCACGGTGGATTGCTTTCTTATGGCCACTGCGGAGTTGCAGGGGCCATGGCGCATCTTGCTGAGGCGCATTTGCAAATGACGGGTCGCGCTGGAGAACGTCAGGCGCGCCGATCTGGTGTTTCTCTATTACATGCGGATGGTGGCGTTCTTTCTTCGCATGTGAGTCTGGTGCTGGAATCAGTATGAATAGCAATGACTGGACACAAGGTGGCGATCACCTGCATTACCAGCAGTGCGGCACTTGCGCAAACCGCTGGTACTTCAAGCGTGATTTCTGTCCAACCTGCGGTCAGACAAGTCCCAATACGCACCTTGCTTCAGGTCTGGGTAAGGTGTGCGCTAGCACCTTGGTGCATCGTGCACCGAGTGAGGAGTTTCGCGCCATCGCTCCTTATCGGATTGTGTTAGTCGATTTGGTAGATGGAATTCGCGTGATGGGCCATGCAGACATCGATGTACATATGGACGATCAGGTGCGCTGTGAAGTTCGAGTTATTGCAGGAAGAGGCTTGCCATTCTTTGTGAAAGATACACATGTCAGTTGACCCTCGCGCAGCTTTGCGTATCGCGCTAGCGCCTAAATCAATCGCTGTTATTGGCGCCTCTGATAACACTAACAAAATTGGGGGTCGACCTATTGCCTATCTTTCCCGCTTTGGGTTTCAGGGAAAGGTATATCCCATCAACCCCATGCGAAATGAAGTGCAGGGTTTTCATAGTTTTTCAACTTTTCAAAGTTTGCCTGAAGTACCAGATGTGGCCATCATTGCTGTGCCAGGCGATCTGGCGGTGCAAGCTGTGGATGAGTGCGCTAAAGCCGGCGTTGCATTGAGTATTGTGATGAGCTCGGGTTTTGGCGAATCTGATCCTGAAGGCAAACTGCAAGAACAAGCGATGAAGGCTAGCGCCAGAGCCTGTGGAATGCGCATAGTGGGTCCTAACTCGCAAGGCCTAGCAAATTTCGGTACAGGAGCCGTGGCCAGCTTTTCTACGATGTTTACCGAAGTCCAACCTATGGATGGACCTATCGGCATCATTAGCCAAAGCGGCGCGATGAGCGTTATTCCTTATGGGTTGTTGCGTGCACGCGGTTTGGGTGTGCGTCATTCGCATGCAACAGGTAACGACTGTGATGTAACCGTATGTGAGTTAGCCACTGTGGTTGCAGAGGATCCGGATCTGAAGTTATTGATGCTTTATCTAGAAGGTATTCCAGATCCTTGGAATCTTGCAGAGGCAGCACGCATCGCTAGAGATCGGAATTTACCGATGGTGGTTTTAAAGTCTGGCCGCACAGCGGCTGGCCAAGAAGCCGCCCAATCACACACTGGTGCTCTAGCAAATGAAGACAGGGTGGTAGATGCCTTTCTAAAAGAGCATGGAATTATGCGAGCGCAGTCTATGGTTGATCTAGTAGACACTGCGCCTTTGTATTTGCAAGGCTGGCGTCCCAAAGGTAGGCGTCTGGTTGCCATTAGTAATTCGGGTGCTGTTTGTGTCATGACTGCTGACGCAGCTACCCAAGAAGGCATGCCACTAGAGCCACTTCTTCCTGCAACGCAGCAAGAACTTAAATCAATCTTGCCAGGATTTGCCACGGTTAAAAACCCAGTGGATATAACTGCAGCACTTTTATCTAACAGTGGATTGTTTGGCGCTATCTTGCCCCCCATATCAAAGGATCCTGCGGCAGATGCTTTCTTGATTGGCATTGCAGTCGC
>JBAXNJ010000042.1:0-8733 GCA_037133815.1 Betaproteobacteria bacterium | reverse complement strand
TCTTTGAGGATGTCGTTTTGGATCGTGCCGCTTAATTGCGCCTGCGACACGCCCTGCTCTTCTGCAGCCACCACATAGCCTGCGAGCACAGGCAACACAGCGCCGTTCATCGTCATAGATACAGAAACTTTTTCCAAGGGAATTTGGTCGAACAAGATCTTCATGTCTTCGACCGAATCGATCGCTACTCCGGCTTTACCAACATCACCTGTTACGCGTGGATGGTCAGAGTCATACCCGCGATGGGTAGCTAAGTCGAATGCGACCGACACGCCTTGCCCACCCGCCGCTAAAGCCTTGCGGTAAAAAGCGTTGGATTCTTCGGCGGTGGAGAAACCAGCGTACTGGCGAATCGTCCAAGGACGCACGGCATACATGGTGGCTTGCGGGCCGCGCAAAAACGGCTCGAACCCAGGCAAGGTGTTGGCGTGGGGCAAGGCCTTGGTGTCGTCTGCGGTGTAGAGCGGTTTGACGCTGATGCCGTCAGGCGTTTGCCAACTGAGCGCGGCTAAGTCGCCATTAGGCGCAGATTTGGCGGCGGCGCGAAGCCATGCTTCGTAGTCGGCAGATGGGGATTGCGGTGCTTGGGCCATACGAATTGGGTCTAAAAGATAAAAGGATTTCCCGATACCAAGCATTCTATCATTCATAATTATGAATTCAAAATACTGTTTTGCTATAGAATTCGGCCATGTCCGCCCTATCCCTAGCCCCGCGCGCGTTGTACGAAGAAGTCGCTGAACTGCTGCGTCAGCGGATATTTGCGCGTGAATTAGCCCCTGGCAGTTGGATAGACGAAATGCGTCTGGCCGATGAATACGGCATCAGCCGCACCCCTTTGCGTGAAGCGCTCAAAGTGCTGGCAACTGAAGGCTTGGTGACAATGAAGATGCGCCGCGGCGCTTATGTCACCGAAGTCAACGACAAAGACCAGCGCGATGTCTACCACCTACTCTCTTTATTAGAGTCTGACGCGGCTGGTGTGGTGGCAGCCCAAGCGAGTGACTTAGAACTTGCTGAACTCGAGAGCATCCACCAAGAATTGAGCGCCGCTGTTGGCAACACAGACAAGTTTTTCGCTATTAACGAACGCTTCCATATGCGTTTGCTTGAAATCGCCAACAACCGTTGGCGCGACCAAATGGTGGCGGACTTGCGTAAGGTGATGAAACTCAATCGTCATAACTCGCTGCTTAAAAGCGGGCGGATTGAAGAATCTTTACGGGAGCACCAGGCTTTACTTGCAGCTTTGCTGGCGCGTGATGTGTCGGCCAGCGTGGCGCGTATGCAGACGCATTTTGCTAATGGCTTGGAAGCTGCGGGTTAATGCCTTGGCTAATTATTAAAGCCAACATGTGTTGCTAACTCTCCAACAGCGCGTATCGCCACAGCGCAGTATTTAAATTCTGGAATTTTTCCAATTGGGCCCAGCTCGCACCTCTTGGAGCGATACAGCGTCTGCCTGCCTACCTTTTAAAGCACCAATCACTTGAGCGCCGCCACTTCCACACAGCAGTCATAAAAAACGGGTGCCCGTCCTATATCGGTGAGGTTTTGGCTAGTCAGTTCGTTTACGTTGGTACCGTTAAGTCCTAACTTTCGCCACCAGATGCCTAGTCCATTCACCACACCTAAACGCGCTCTGTCGTTGAGCTGGGCTTTGCACTGGTAAGTACCACGTTGGTTGAATACGCGAATGACATCACCATCTTGAATGCCACGTGCTTGCGCGTCTTCTGGGTGCATTTCCAACACAGGTTCAGTTTCTATATCACGCAAACTTTGCAAGTTGACAAAGCTAGAGTTGAGAAAGTTCCGCGCAGGTGGAGAAATCATCGCCAAAGGAAACTCCGTATTAGATTGAGGCACTTCGTAGTTCGCGATGTAGTCTGGCAGTCCGTCTTGTCCCATGTCGACTAAGCGTTGGCTATAGAACTCGCATTTGCCAGAGGGGCTAGGAAAGGCACCCTCTGCAAAAGGTGCATCAGGCAGCGGTTGACCATTGGGAGATTTGAGATGCGTAAAGCCTTGCTTAAAAAGTTCGTCCATATCTTGCGTGGGTGAAAAAGCCATACGACATAAGGTTTCATCATCTTCTTCAAAGCATGGATCGGCAAACCCCATTCGCTTAGCCAATGCACGAAAAATATCTGTATTGGTTTTGCTCTCACCCATAGGTGCAATCGCTGGACGATTCAATAAAATATCGGTGTGCCCATAAGTCGAATGGATGTCCCAATGCTCGAGTTGCGTTGTGGCGGGCAAGATGTAGTCGGCGTAATCGGCGGTATCGGTTTGAAAATGCTCAAGCACCACGGTGAACAAATCTTCTCGCGCAAAACCTTCAATGACCTGACCGGACTGCGGCGCTACCGCAACTGGGTTGCTGTTGTAGACCACCAAGGCTTGAATGTGTGGACCGAATGCCTCTGACGCAGGCTGCATTAAAGCGTTGCCAATCGTACTCATATTGATGGTGCGTGGCTTACGCTCCGCTAATAAATCAGGACGCTGTAATGCTGCACGCTGCACGGGAAAATTACCTGAATTCGCTAACAGCAGACCACCAGCACGGTGTCTCCATGCGCCTGTCAGTGCAGGTAAGCACGCAATGGCACGCACTGCGTTACCACCGCCCTTCACACGTTGCATGCCGTAGTTCAAACGAATGGCTGCGGGCTTAGTGGTAGCCCAATCACGCGCCAGGGACTCGATTTGTTCTGGCGTGATGCCGCAAACCTGCGCAGCGCGTTCAGGCGTCCATTGCAATGCTCTGGCACGTAACGCGTCCCATCCCAAAGTGTGTTGCGCAATGTAGTCGTGGTCTAGCCAATCGTTTTGAATTAACACATGCATCAGGGCCAATGCCAAAGCGGCATCGGTCCCAGGGCGCAATGCAATGTGCTCATGGCATTTTTCTGCTGTTTCGCTTTTACGTGGGTCTATACAAATCAACTTGGCACCGTTGCGTTTAGCTTCTTGGGCGATACGCCAAAAATGTAAATTGCTACCAATCGAATTGCTACCCCAGATGATGATGAGTTTTGACTCAGCAAAAAACTCCACCCGCATGCCCATCTTGGAACCGAAGGTGTAGGCCAGCGCTTCGCTTCCGGCTGAAGAACAAATGGTTCGATCTAGCAATGATGCACCCAGCTTATGAAAAAACCGCATGGCCATCGCCTCGCCCTGCACTTGCCCCATCGTGCCTGCGTAGCTGTAAGGCAATATGGCTTGCGGGTCTTTTGCGGCTATTGCGCCGAGGCGTTTGGCAATGTCGTTCAGCGCTTCATCCCATGAGACAGGTGCAAACTGGCCTGAACCTTTAGGCCCAATACGCTTTAAAGGATGGAGGATGCGATCAGGGTGATAGGTGCGTTCGGTGTATCGCGAGACCTTGGTGCACAACACACCATCTGTCATCGGGTGATTAGGGTTACCCTGCACGCGGATGGCTTTGCCGTTTTCTACCGTGGTGATTAAAGAACATGTATCAGGGCAATCGTGCGGGCATGCGCCTATGACAGTGTGCATATAGTTCTCCTTCAAGTTGAATCGTGTCGTTTACTCATTACCAAACCAACGCCAGAGAGTATCAGTACACCCCCCATCACATGGTGCAAACCAATGCCTTCTCCAAGAACTACCCACGCCATCACACTGGCATACAAAGGGCCCAGATAGAGCGTCATCGCTACACGGCTGGCTCCAATGGTTTTTTGCACCCAACCGTACAACCAATAAGCACCTAAGCCAGGAAAAAGTGCAGCTAGCGCAACGAGCATGAATGCATCATGGCCTAGTGCGGGTGTATCTGCTTGCAGAAATTCCCATAAGGCGAATGGCACCATCACCAAAACACCTCCAGCGCAAATACACGCCAACTGAGCGCCAGCGCTCAAGGTACTGCTCCAATGCTTTTGCAACAAAGAATATGCCGCCCAAGCCAATGAAGCCGCGAGTATCCATAAATCTCCCGGAACCAACTCAACTTGAGCAAGACGTGCCCATTCTCCTTGCACCACGACATGTACAACGCCCAATATGGCAATGAACACACCAAGCGCTTGGCGTTTAGAAAAAGGCTCGCGTAACCAAAGCACTGAACACACTGCAATCATCACGGGCGACGAGGCGTATATGAGAGAGATGTTCACCATCTTGGTACTGATACCAGCTTGGTAAACGCCAGCGCCACACACCCACATACCCAAGGCACCTAACAAGATGTAGCGCCAAACCTGTGTGCGCAAAATATCCCAATGCGCTTTTAACTCAACGCGGGCCAGCCACGCTAAAAAAATACCCACCAACGCCCAACGACAGATCGCTAATACATGCGGCGTTATCACCCCAGGCGCTTTGCGCGCAACGATATGGTTGACTGTCCAAAAGAAAGGAATCGCCCAAATCATGAGTTTGGCGAGTTGGATTTGGGAGTTAGGGATCTCGGGAGATCCCTTGGTGGTGTCAGGTTGCAATGGTGTCAACTTCCAACTCCACAAAAGCTCGCCTTGCCCTTTTCCAGACCTCGCGTGGTGGCAAAGGCTTTAGCCTGTGATCACTCCAGATTTGGCGCCATAAACGTGCACCGCGTTGGCCGTGATAAAGCCCAAGCATATGGCGGGCGATTGCGTACCAAGGGCATCCATCCTCTTGGTGGGCGCGCTCCATGTAGTCGACCATGGCTTCTTCGATTGATTCACGACTGAGTTGCGATGCAGTAGATTTCCAAAACAACGCATCCCATTGCGTCATCAACCACGGGTTGTAGTAGGCCTCGCGACCCAACATCACACCATCTGCCTGTTTTAAATGTTGCGCGATATCGTCTTGGGTTTTGATACCGCCGTTGACGACGATGGTTAACTCTGGGAAATCTTTTTTGAGCTGATAGGCCAAGTCAAAGCGCAATGGTGGGACTTCGCGGTTTTCTTTAGGACTTAAGCCTTGCAACCAAGCGTTGCGTGCATGGACGGTAAATACGTCGCACCCTGCCCTGCTCACTGTACCTACAAAGTCGCGCACAAAGTCGTAGCTTTCGATCTTGTCAATTCCAATGCGATGCTTTACCGTCACTGGAATGCGCACTGCATCGCGCATGGCTTTGACGCCATCGGCAACAGTTTGGGGCTCGTTCATCAAGCATGCGCCAAAGGCACCGCGTTGCACGCGGTCGCTGGGGCAACCGCAATTCAAATTTATTTCGTCGTAGCCATATTGCTCACCAAGTTTGGCGGCGTAAGCTAAATCTTCAGGTTCGCTGCCGCCAAGTTGCAAGGCGATGGGGTGTTCTTCTTCGTTTAAGCGTAAATGTCGTTTCACATCACCATGGCGCAATGCGCCGGTGGTGACCATCTCAGTGTAGAGACGCGTGTGCTTGCTTAAAAGACGATGGAAGTACCGACAGTGTCTGTCGGTCCAGTCCATCATCGGGGCAACGGAAAGCAACCACTTATTCGGCGCTTCGGGAAGGTAGGGGATTTCTTCTTTCAAAATAAACTGTAAAGTCAATATTGGTTAATTTTTTAAATGCATGAAGGCAAAAATAAAATGCTCTCTTAAGAATTGCACAGTTTCTTTTAATGAACCGACATCTAACTTGTTACGGCTGACAAACGCGTTCCAAATAGCGATACGAGAACTATCCAGTGCAAATTTATCACTCAATCCATCAGGCACCTCTTGAAGCACTAGGGTTTTTCTCCTCAAGAAAGTAGCCTGCAATGCCTTCTGAAGTGTTTGATTATCAAGCGATCCATTTCGCAGCAGTACCCACAAATCGAAATAATCCTTCATGCGACTATTTGCCATACCTAACGAAACAATCGCTTCAAACTTTTCTGCAATGACCGTGTACTTTGGGTAAACACGCAAATATGGCGCTGGCATGTCATTCAACATAACAGGGTAAGCAGCCATTTCAGGTGCAGGGGTTACTGCATCACCATAACCAACATCTACCTGAACTGGACATTTAGCCCCATCGATGTCACCCAATAATCGCACTCGAGTCCCAGAGTAATTTGCATCTTTGCGTATTTCTTCAGCATTTAGGCTTGCAGAATCAAACTCAATGCCGTCATCGACCTCAATTGCGCATAGGTCCTCGAATACTTTAAACAAATGCGGGATTTCGGCCATTCCAAAACCCAGTAGGTCAATGTCGCGTGTCGGACGCAATGGAACGTCATACCAAAGATCAAACAGTAAGGCGCCCTTAAGCAAGAAGTCATCACGATGTTTTGAAATTGCTAAGCGATACAGCAATCGCTCCAGCGCGTACCGCGTCAGCAAGAACTGCGTGTTGACTTGGTCATGCTTTGCTTTGATGTGTATACGCGCACGAACTGATGCACTGATATTTTTAACTGTCATACCAAACTTTCTAGGTAAGGGCGTATGACATTGGTAACTCGGCAATGTTCAGCGGCTACCCATAGTTCGTCCATGGTGACCCTCTTTTGTTGCCAAGCCTCTTTCAATGCTTCAAGCGCAACATCAAGTCCGATTTTGTTTCTAAATTTAAAACAGTCTGCAATAGTTTTTGCAATATTTGTAACGGGTATTTGAGTCGAACCATCCACTTTTATGAGTGTCGTACCGTAATCAATAGCACCCATTCTCAGAATACGAAGCGGAGGATATGCAATCTTTGGCGAACGGGATTTTTGTCCAATTGCAACCCAAACCTCATGCGGCGACTGCGTTGTCAATCCATGCACCTGCAAGGCTGTTAGCAGGCAAAAAACCAAGCCCTTATATTTGATTGCGAGTAACGCCAGTTCGTCCAACCCCGATGAGGAGCGACTAGCAAGCGCGTACAGCCCTCTTTCAATCCTGACCAAGCACCCTTTTTGAAGGAGTTGCTGAAGCGTAGCGCCCTTGACTCCTAAGAATGCCAACTCACGAGCACGCACAACCCCCTTTTCTTTGAGAAGGTTTAGGGCCGCTTGTGAATAGTTCGCATGCACGCATACATTTTACGATTTAGTCGGTAATTGTCAACAAATACCGACTAAATGAAACTAACCCATATGCAAGCCACCATTACAAGAAAAGTCTGCACCGGTCGTAAAGCCTGACTGTTCGCCAGCCAACCAACCAACAATAGAGCCAATCTCGTCTGGGGTGCCAAGTCGCTTCACAGGAATAGTCGCCACAATTTTGTCCAAGATGTCTTGGCGAATCGCGCGCACCATGTCGGTACCGATATAGCCGGGTGAAACGGTGTTCACTGTCACACCTTTGCTGGCTAACTCTTGCGCCAAGGCCATGGTGAAACCGTGCATACCGGCTTTGGCAGCTGAGTAATTGGTTTGACCGGACTGGCCCTTGTTGCCGTTGACCGATGAAATTTGGATGATGCGTCCCCAACCTTTTTCGACCATGTCGGGCACAACTTGTTTGGTCACGTTGAACATCGAATTCAAATTAGTGTCGATTACTGCATCCCAATCATCGCGGGTCATTTTTAAGAAGACACGGTCTTTGGTGATACCAGCGTTGTTCACCAGCACGTCAATCGGGCCATGGTCGCTTTTCGCTTTGGTAAAGGCGTCAACAGTGGAGTCCCAATCGGCGACGTTACCTACCGAGGTGTAGAAGGTAAAACCTAACGCCTTTTGTTCATCAATCCATTTTTTGAAATCCCGCGTAGGGCCGCATCCTGCAATGACGGTGTAACCGTCGTTATGCAGCCGTTGGCAAATTGCGGTTCCGATACCACCCATGCCTCCTGTGACGTACGCTACTTTTTTGCTCATGAGTTGTCTCCTGTTGTGGTAGTTTGATTGCTGACGTGAATTCGAAAATTAGGCCAATTAGGTTTGCAAGTGGTCTAGTGCATCAACGCTCGAGCGCCAAAGACACGCCCATGCCGCCGCCGATACACAACGCGGCCAATCCCTTTTTTGCGTCACGGCGCTGCATTTCATGTAGCAAGGTCACCAAAATGCGGCATCCGGAAGCACCAATGGGGTGACCAATCGCAATTGCACCGCCGTTGACGTTGACCTTTGCAGGATCAATGCCAAGTTCTTTGTTGACGGCACACGCTTGCGCGGCGAAGGCTTCGTTGAGTTCGAACAAATCTACGTCTGCGGCATTCCATCCCGCACGTTGCAATGCTTTACGTGAAGCAGGCACTGGTCCCATGCCCATAGTGGCGGGGTCCAGACCGCTTGTTCCAAATGCTGCAATGCGTGCCAGTGGCTTCAAACCTAAGGCTGCAGCTTTTTTCGCGGTCATCACAACCACTGCGGCTGCACCATCATTGATACCTGACGCATTGCCTGCAGTGACAGAGCCTGCTTTGTCAAATGCAGGACGTAAACCAGCGAGCGCCTCAGCCGTAGTTTTTTTATTGATGAATTCGTCGGTGTTAAAAATAATCGGATCGCCTTTGCGTTGCGGGATGGAAACCGACACGATTTCGTCTTTGAATTTGCCCGCATCTTGCGCAGCAGATGCTTTTTGTTGACTTCCAAAGGCCAACGCGTCTTGCATATCGCGGCTGATGGCGTGCGCTTTGGCGACGTTTTCAGCGGTGATGCCCATGTGGTACTGGTTGTAAACATCCCACAGACCGTCAACGATCATGGAGTCCACCATATTCCAGTTGCCCATGCGCTGGCCATCGCGCGAGCCCATCACAACATGGGGCGACGCGCTCATGTTTTCTTGACCGCCTGCCACCACAATTTCGCTGTCACCCCACGCAACGGCTTGAGC
>JBAXNJ010000041.1:0-8737 GCA_037133815.1 Betaproteobacteria bacterium | reverse complement strand
CGCGCCTAAAACCTTGTTGCTGCATCCGTTGACGATGGGCAAAGCCACGCATGCCTGTGTCTGCAAACCAACGCCTTGAACGTAATTGATTGAGCGTTTTATGTGTATGACTCACGGGTTAATTTACTTTCTGTATCTTCTATCGCCATGTTGGCAGCAACCAACAGCTATAGGATGAAATATGGAACAACTTCGCAAACACAACGAGTTTGTTTTCCTGAAATTTATGCGTGTCATATTACATGTTCAGCAACCGATCCATACGTGACAAATCAATATACAAACAGTACTCAGTTACAGATCAGGAAGCAAGCGCTGACAAATCTTAACTTCTGCACCACACTAGCTGAAGGCGAATAAATCCTATATCACCTAATTAAGAAGCTGATATGCCAGCTGATTTAATGATCTTCCCCCATCGTTCGATCTCATCTTTTAGAAAAGGCGTGAACTGTTGAGGACCTCGTGCATCCACGCGAAAACCTTGTGTTCGAGCTTTCTCATCAATATCAGGTGAAGCCATTATTTTTACGACTTCGGCTCCTAGTTTTGCAACATTAGCATCGCTCATAGAAGCTGGGGCCATTATTGCCGTCCAGTTTTCCATTGCTAAAGTTGAAGCACCAGCCTCCGCTGTAGTCATAACTTCAGGAATGAAAGGATGGCGTGATGAACTAGCAATTGCTAGGGCGCGTAATTTTCCACTTTTAACATGCGCAACACTTTCAG
The DNA here is from genome assembly GCA_037133815.1 of Betaproteobacteria bacterium. GTDB lineage: Bacteria > Pseudomonadota > Gammaproteobacteria > Burkholderiales > Burkholderiaceae_C > Limnohabitans. The sequence goes on along the minus strand of JBAXNJ010000041.1, from coordinate 8,008 downwards.
GCAAGTTAGAGAAAATAACATCTAGTTGGTTACCAATTAAGTCCGTCATTGATGGAGCGCCGCCTTTATACGGAATATGTTGAACTTGTGTTTTATTGAGTTCATTAAACAAGGCTAGCATCAGATGCGGAGGTGTTCCGTTTCCACTTGAGCCGGCATTGAGATTTTCCGCTTTGGCTTTAGTGACTAAATCTTTGTAATCTTTGATAGAGCTATTTGTTGGCACAACTATCAACATAGGTGATCCAGCTAATAAGGCAACAGGACGAAGTTCTTTCTGAAAGTCGTAGTTGGCAGTTCCCCTATATAGCGTAACGTTGGCAGCATGTGCCAACGTTACAGCAAGTAATGTTTGTCCATCGCCACTTGCACGCGAAACTTCAGCCGCACCTATTTGCCCTCCTCCCCCGGGTTTATTTTCAATCACTACGTTGACACCCCATCGAGCCCCTAATTGCTGTCCAACCAGCCTAGCCATCATGTCAGTAAGTCCGCCCGGCGGAAAGGGAACAACATAACGAATAGTCGCTCCATTCTTTGGATACTCTTGGGCAAAGGCATTTTTAGATAAGAATGTGGTGACAGTTGCAAGGCTTGTAGATGCAACAAATTTTCTGCGATCCATAGCGTAATCTCCTAGTAGAGTCAAAAAAACAGCTTAAAAGGTCTTCCAAGATGAAACCATTTCATCTGAAACTTCAAATCCATCGCTCATCATTTTTAATCTGAGGGCTTCTCGCCTAGCGCCGGGTAACCTAACTGATTCATCTTTTAGCATTTCCGCTATCAGTTCCTCAACTCGGTCTAGAAAATTATCACGTCCAGCCAAAGCGCCTGGATCAATGACGATGAAAGCTTGACCTAGTCCAGGACGATTGCCTTCATCTATGAAAAAACTAGAAGCCTCAAAACCAAAATTAGCGCCAATGACAGCAGTCACCAAAAGCTCAACCATCAATGCAAGCATGGCCCCTTTGGGAGAGGAATTTGCTGCGCTTCCAAACGGCAACATGGACCCAGTCAACCCAGCCTTAGGATCCGTAGTAGGAAGCCCCTCACCGTCGAGCGCCCAACCAAGCGGAATCGATTTACCCTCTTTAGCTGCGACCATAAGTTTGCCCCGCGCAACTTCACTCAAACTTAAGTCAATCATCAAAGGTGTTTTTCCATCACGCCTTGGAAAAACAGCGGCTATAGGGTCAGTACCAAAAATAGGATGACGTCCTCCAGCAGCTGGCATTGCTGCTGGTGAATTAGAAAATCCAATGCCTACCATTCCAGCATTTGCAACAGCACGCAAGTGATCAACTACAACGCCACAGTGGTGGCTACGAATAACACCTGCAAAAGCGACGCCAAAATCTTTAGCTGCCAAAACAGCCTGATTCACAGCTAATTCGCAAGCACCAAATGCTAATCCCTCTTGCGCGTCAACCACTAGCGCGCCGCTTTTACGTTTGATAACAGTCGGATTCGCGAGGCCATTCACGCGTCCATTACGAAGATGGGTTGCATATTGATTGACCCGAGACAAGCCATGCGAGCTAAGTCCTTGCGACTCTGCCAAGATTAAGGCTTTTGCGGTAGCTTGAGCCATTAAGACATTTGCTCCAGAATGGCACAAAAACTCTGCAACTATTTTTGTCAGTTCTTCTGAATGAATTTTCATTGAAGAGCCTTCAAAACTTTTTCTGCAATTAAATAACTTACTCTGACATTAGACTCCGCTGTAACGCCAGCAATATGTGGCGTCAGTATTAAGTTAGGACAATCAAAAAAGTGTGGGGAAGCAGCAAGCGGCTCCACTCCAAAAACATCGATTGAAGCACCTCCCAAATTTTTATTCCTTAAGGCGTTGACAAGCGCTATTTCATCGACGATCTCTCCGCGAGAAGTATTTATTAGTATGGCATCGGGTTTCATCAAAGACAAACATTTCTCATCAAAAAGACCTTTGGTGGAAGATAGCAAAGGAATATGCAGGCTGATGACATCTGATGTAGCTACTAAATCATCAAAATCCTTGAATAGAACGTTAGATTGTTTATAAACAGGATGAGAAGCAGGCAAAAGATTATCAAAGGCAACTACATCCATACCGACTTTTAACGCAAGACTTGCAGTAAGTTGTCCAATAGAACCAAAACCAATAAGGCCCAATTTTTTCCCGCAAATCTCACGGCCGGCCGACAAGGAGTTTCGAGGCCATTTACCTTGCGCTACTAAATGACTGGAGTGATAGGCACCACGTAACAAAAGCATTGCAGTCGAAATAACGTACTCTGCGACTGAAAGTGCATTAGCGCCTGTAGCTGGTATGACTGTAATGCCCTGCAAAGTACATTTCGGCACATCAATGTTGTCTAACCCGACACCTAATCTACCTACAACACGGCACTGCAACATCGCCGAGATCAACTCACCCCTTACCTGTGTCCTATTTCGCACAATCAGTGCATCGGCCTGAGCCAATGCACTAGTTAAACGATGTGTATCGTCTACTAGAGTTGGGTCATAGTGAACATCATGTACCTTAGAGAGTTGCATCACGGCGCCCTCATCCATGAACTCCGTGATGACAATACGCGCCATTTTTATGCTGATTCAAATAATCTAGTTAAAACAAATTCACGATGCCCGAGTGCTTCTGCAGCTGTGAACCGTCCATTGATAGTTGCCATCATTACCTCAAGAAGCTGATCGCCTGTTTCATCCATTGTTCGCTCTCTTTGCAAAAGCCCAGAACAATCGACATCAATATGCTCACTCATGGTTCTAACAGTCCTTGGGTTAGCACAAACTTTAATCACAGGAACAATTGCATTTCCAATCACATTGCCCTGACCAGTGGGGAAAAAATGCACAACAAATCCTGCAGCAGCACATAAAGTCACCATTTCAGCCGCTGCAGATGAAGAATCCATAAACCACAAACCTGGATGGGTTGGCATTTCAGCTTTGTCGAGCACACCGTCAACCGTACATTTTTTACCAATTTTTTGGATATTACCCAAAGCTTTTTCTTCGATCGTAGTCAAGCCGCCGGCAATATTGCCCTTGGTAGGCTGTGACTCAGAAAGATCGGTTGTCTTATTACGCTGAATCATGTCTTGGTAGCGGTTGAACATTGCCATGAATTGATCGCGAACTTTGTCATTTGCACAACGTGCAGCAACAATATTTTCACCGCCAGTAATTTCTGATGTTTCTCCAAAAACCAATGTAGTGCCAAGACCGTGCAGTGTGTCAAAGGCATTGCCGCACGTAGGATTTGATCCACAACCAGAAGTAGTGTCAGATTCACCACATTTCGTGGATACCCAAAGATCAGAGATAGGACATTCAACTCGCGCTAGAGATGTTGCATGCTGTATGTACTGCTTAGCAATTTTGGAGGCCTTCATGATGGTTTCATGATCGCCATGCCCCTCAATACCAAAGCCAACAACAGGCTTGCCAGTCTTAGCGATGCCCTCTACAACTTTTTTAGTCCAACTGTCCTCGATACCAATAACGACTACAGCAGCCACGTTGGGGTTACACCCTGTTCCAATCAACGTCGCAAAATGCAAGTCTAGATCAGCACCAAATTGCAACCTTCCATACGGATGAGGAATTGCCATCGTTCCTTTGATATTGTGAGCGACAGCCTCAGCGGCAGAATTTGATAAATCATCAAGGGGAAGAATGATGACGTGATTGCGAACACCAACGCGTCCATTCTCTCGTCTGTAGCCCAAAAAGGTTGAGTTTTTATTTAGAAATGACATATTTTCCCTGAATTAAAAAATTAATATTCGTTACCAGCGCTTTGTTTTTATGTTGTGCACATGGGCGTGCTCACCAGTTTTTATGGATATAACTACTTTGCCAATATCTACTCCATACTTGATGACGGTGTCGCCAATTGCCATATCCTTTAAGGCCACTTTATGTCCAAGAGGAATATCAGCAACACAAGGAATTTGAATTGTGCGGTTCTCATCAAGAATTAAGGCGGTTAGTTGCTGACCAGCTTTGATGTTTTCCGTAACAACAACAGCTACGCTGTCATTAGGGTCGTGCAGGACACAATGAATCATGAATGCTCCTATGAAATATATAAAACATCATTGAGTTTAATAGGGCTAAAAGTATTGTCAACCAAGTCATCTACATGACATAGATGATGGCAATGTATACTAAAAAAACTTTCTATGAAAAATCTAAAAGCATCCAGTAAATTAGAGTTAACCCCAGTAGCTGACTCACTTGGAACACCATTGTTTAGACAAACTAAACAAGCTTTAATAAAGTTAATCGAGAGCGGCAGATACGCTCCAGGGGATTGCCTACCCAGCGAGACTGTAATAGCGAACGGATTACAAGTAAGTATTGGGACATTAAGAAAAGCTGTAGATGAACTGGTAGTTGAAAATGTACTAATACGTAGACAAGGGAAAGGGACATTTGTAGCAACACATAACAGTGATCGTTTTTTATTTCAGTTTTTTCATGTGGAGAAACGATTTATAAACTTCCCTCATGAGCATGAATACCCAGATGTTGAATGCATATCATTTGATAAGGGGACTGCAACTGAGGGAGAGGCGGTTGCATTAGGAATTAGACTCGGGGACTCGGTTTTCAAAATCAATAACCGTTTGAAATTAAGCGGGCAACCGGTTATCTTTGATCAGTTGTGCGTGTCTGCTATGCTTTTTAAAGGGCTGTCGGAAAAGAAATTCCTTGAGAGACAAAGTACGATTTATGACTTATATCAACGAGATTTTGGTATTTCTGTTTTACACGCTCAAGAGCGCGCTCGCGCAACACTAACCAACCGCGACATTGCGAGAATTCTTGGGGTCGCCTCTGGATTACCAGTTATTGAAGTACACCGCATAGCGCTAACTTTTGGAGACAAGCCTGTTGAATATCGTATCTCCACTATAAATACGCAACACTACGATTACGTAAGCTTTTTATCAAAAAGAAATTGAAAAATGGTAAGTAATTTTCTAGGTATTTGTATTTTGTATTTGCCAGGAATTATGGTGTGCTTAGTAATTGGCTTAGCAGCTACTTTTATATCTGAACACTATTCAGGTCCACAGTTGCTTTATGCTTTATTCATTGGATTGTCTTTTCATTTTTTGATGTCTCACGGACAAATAAAGAAAGGAGTAGATTTTTGTGCGCGGACACTATTACGGTGTGGAGTTGCACTTTTAGGTGCACGAATAACTTTTGTACAGGTGAGCGATTTAGGCTGGTCAACTGCGATCGTTGTAGTAGCTGCAATGGGACTCACCATAGCTATAGGATTATTTTTAGCGCGCTTCTATGGTAGATCGTCTTCAGAGGGATTAATCTCTGGTGGTTCAGTTGCTATTTGTGGAGCATCTGCCGCTATGGCAATCGCTAGCGTGCTACCTCAAACTAAAGAAAACGAACGATTTACTTTATTGGTTGTAGTTGGCGTAACTGTTTTATCAACCATCGCAATGGTTATATATCCCTTTGCTTTGGACTTAATGAAATTGAACGCACAAGTCTCTGGGATCTTCATTGGAGCCACGATACATGATGTAGCTCAAGTGGTAGCTGCAGGCATGTTGCTTGGGCCAGAGGCTGGCGACACTGCAACCATAGTCAAGCTTTTTCGGGTCATATTGCTAATGCCCATAGTTGTTTTAATTGTTATTGTTTCCCGCAATCAAAAAAATACTAACTTGCCTGAAAAACAGCAACCTTTGGTACCAACATTTTTGGTATTTTTTGTTGTCTTTGTATTGCTATCTTCAATGGGTATCATTCCAACTTATCTTTCCAACTTTGCAACTGAAACATCTCGATCATTACTCGTTATAGCCATTGTTGCCGCAGGAATAAAAACTAGTTTTGAAGATTTGCTAAAGCTAGGATGGCAGCCCGTTGTTATGCTTGTAACTGAGACTCTTTTCATAGCATGCTTTATGTATATTTTTATTGCTTTCAATTTGCTTTAAGGGCATAAGATAACTTTAGCTGAAGCAGTTTTGCCTTGGTCTAAATCCTTAAATGCTTGCTCCCCACTAGTTAACGGACGAACGTCAACCCAACTTAAATCTCCAAAAGCACCGCGGTATATGGCTGAAACAGTTGCACGCAAATCTGCTGTTGTGTACGTGTAAGTGCCTAAAAGTGTTATCTCAGCGAGAGTTATTCGGCGCATATCAATCTCGCTGGCCCAATCTTGCAAACCAATGTGCATGATCACCCCTCCAGCTTTTACTGATTCAATGGCAGTGATACGCGTAATTTTTGAACCAACTGCATCGATGACATAGTCATAGTTGTCTTCTTTTGGTTTTGTTTCTTTCGGGTTGTAAGTTTTAACCTTTACGTGATCTTCTAATTGACCACGACGCAGAGGGTTGACCTCAGCTACTGTCAAATCTACGCAACCATAATTTTTAAGTAAAAGAGCTGAAAGCATACCAATAGCACCACCACCCAAAATCAGTATCCGACATTCCTGTAATGGGCGAGCTAGAACTTTCATTGAGAGATTGATTGCATGGAGTGCAGTGGCAGCTGGCTCAGTCAAAGCTGCATGCAAAGGAGACATGTCTTGCGGTATGTCAATTAAAGAAGCGGCCGGGATGGACATCTGATCGGCAAAGGCTCCCGGCCGTGTCATGCCAACCATAGTTCGATGCGAACATAAGTTATTTCTTCCTTGAACACAATATTCGCACACACCACAAGTAATAAGTGGATTACCGGTTACGCGGGTACCCTTGTTATATAAAGGTGAGGCACTTTCAATCACAGTTCCACAAAACTCGTGCCCTAAAACCAAACCTGGTTTTCGACGCGGATCATGTCCGTGATAAGCATGCATATCTGAACCACAAATGCCCACTGCATCAATGCGCAAAACGACTTCACCCAAAACCAAATCTGGTTCAGGGCGGTCCTGGATTTGGACTTCAAGTGGGTTGGTGTAGACGAGTGCTTTCATGGGATATGTTCCGAGTTAGGGGGTGAAGTGAATAGTTTGGCGCAGGCAGCTGAAGAATGATTGACGTTACGCTGCCGAATGTTTGGCGCGACTGGTCTTCAAAAAATCTGCCATGAAGGCGCCCAATACCTCCGTTTGATGCATGCTGACGCCGTTGTACAAACTGGCCCTCAAGTACTTACCAAACCCAAATGGGGTCAGCGTTCTTAAGCCGACAATTCCCCTCTCCCAACCTTGGATCAAAAAGTTCCGAGTGGATTCCTCGTCGCCACCGTCGACATCAAAGGGGATATTCATACGACTGCGGATTGAGGGATCTGCGATGGGGGTGGAATAAAAACCCTCCGACTTGTCGATCAAGTTGTACAACATGGCCGACTTTGCAATAGCCCGGCGTTCCATTTCATAAACGCCACCCTGCGCGATCATCCATTGCATATAGATGTTGATAACCTCGACGTTGAAAGTGGCAATGGTGTTCCACAAATTGCCTTCACGGGCATTGGTGGTGTAGCAGAGTACGCTTGGGCAAAGTTTACTGGGCGTGCCCAGCAAGTCCCGTCGAATTACACACAGTGTGACACCGGGGTGACCGATGTTTTTGGATGCACATGCATACAGAACGCCCACGTTGCAGCCTACCCAGTCAATGGGCTTGGTGGAAAAGTCTGACGATGCATCAATCACCAAAGGTGCTTTGATGCCCAGCTTAGGAAGCTTATGCAACTCAATACCGTTCACCGTTTCATTCGAGCAAAGATACACGTACTTGGATTGAGGATCCAAATGCTCAAAGGATGGGTTATTGGTAAACGTGCCATCTTTGTTCTCGGATGAAACAACGATAGGGCGACAGTATTTTGAGGCGTCGGACAAGGCGCGTTTGGACCAGGTGCCGTTGACCAAGTAAGTTGCTTTTTCATCACCCTTGGGGCAAAGGTTCAGCGGAACTGCCGCAAACTGCCCGTGCCCTCCACCATGCATGAAAAGAATTTCATACTGTTCAGGAATGTCCATCGC
>JBAXNJ010000040.1:0-8742 GCA_037133815.1 Betaproteobacteria bacterium | reverse complement strand
CGCAACGTGCCGTTTGCTTACAACCGCAAAGAAGCCAAAGACCACGGTGAGGGCGGCTCGTTGGTAGGCGCTCCTCTGAAAGGAAAAGTGTTGACCATCGATGACGTGATGAGTGCAGGCACTGCGGCGCGTGAATCGATTGCATTGATCAAGGCTGCAGGCGCTACACCGCACGCAGTGGCAATTGCTTTAGACAGACAAGAGATGGCCACCGAAGTCAAACCCGATGGCACTACGCAAGACGTGCCTTACAGCGCGGTGCAATATGTGCGTGAACAAGTGGGCCTGCAAGTGTGCGCCATTGCAACGCTGGATGATTTGCTCGCATACTTAGAGAATCAAGGCGGTTTGGGCGAGTTGGCGACGTATTTGCCAAGTGTGCAAACTTACCGTGCGCGCTATGGCGTGCAATATCAAGCCAACCACTGATTGAAGTGTTGCGCGACTAACTGCGGCTCTTCCATCATCATCATGTGGCCTGAAGGGCCAGTAACTGCAACGTCTGGTTTTGAAGGGATAAGGTCAGCAATCTCTTGGTGCTGCGCCGGTGTAGCCCAACCATCAAAAGCGCCAGCCATCACAAGCGTTGGTATTTGAATATGAGACAGAACATTACTTGCGTCAGGCCGCTCTATCAGCGCTTTGATTTGGCGTTTAAAAATATCTTCTGATTTGCGACAAATCATCGCGATGATTTGTTCGACAAAAATGAGGTCACTTAATCGAGAAGGTGCCACCATAGGTTTTACCCACTCAACAGCCATGGCGCGAACACCCTGTGCGCGCGCAATATCTAACAAGACTTGGCGTTTGCGCAACTCCTCAGCACCTGCCTCACCACTTTCTTTGGCACGGTAGCCGGTACCGAGCAATGCCAAACGACGCACACGTTGTGGCGCCAAGCGCATCACCTCGAGTGCCACACGACCACCCATGGAATGCCCTGCCAAATCAAACACCGCAGGTGCGTTCTCCAAGATGCGTTCCGCCATAGCTACCAGCGAATCGGCATCACCGTGGTCAATCGTGGTGTGCGCAATGTGGGGATTCAAATAAGGCAACATCGGCGCCCACGAGGTGTGGTCGCACATGAGGCCGGGGACTAATAGAAGTGAGGTTTGAGACATGGTTTAGGGGATTTGAAGCGTAAAAAAGCAATTTACGCTTCAAAAATGAAGCGCAAATTAGGAAAGTTTCTTTTTAAGCATCTCATTGACCTGCGCCGGATTGGCTTTGCCTTTGCTGGCTTTCATGGCTTGACCCACCAGTGCATTGAACGCTTTATCTTTGCCGGCGCGGTATTGCGTCACGTTGTCGGGGTTAGCCGCTAACACTTCGTCAATGATGGCTTCAAGCGCGCCACTGTCGTTCATTTGTTTGAGACCTTTGGCGTCTATCACTGCATCGACTTGTTGCAAAGCATCTGCCTTGTCTGTTGAAGAAGTAGCGGCGTCATTCCACAAATCATCGAACACGTCTTTGGCAGCGTTGTTGCTGATGGTGTTGTCGTGGATGCGCAAGATCACTGCGCCAAGTTGTGTGGCTGACACAGGGATATGGTCAAAACCGCTGTCACTGGTATTCAAGCGGCGAGAGATTTCGCCCATGACCCAGTTGCTCGCGAGTTTGGGTTGTTCGCAAACTTGCGCAGCTGTTTCAAAGTAAGCCGCCATCGCTTTGCTTTGGGTCAATGTGGTGGCGTCGTATTCAGGCAACTTGTACTGCGATACAAAACGCTCTGTCATCACGCGAGGTAGCTCAGCCATTTCGCTACGCACGCGCTCTACCCAATCTCGCCCTACGCATAGCGGCGGCAAATCTGGGTCAGGAAAGTAACGGTAGTCCGCTGCGTCCTCTTTCGTACGCATGGCGCGTGTTTCACCTGTATCTGGATCAAACAACACAGTAGCTTGTTGGATGGCATGACCATCTTCAATCTGTTCGATTTGCCAACGCACTTCGTAGTCGATGGCCTGTTGCATGAACTTGAAGCTGTTGAGGTTCTTGATCTCGCGGCGGGTGCCTAGCCCTGCCCCTGGTTTGCGGACCGACACATTGGCATCGCATCGGAAAGAGCCTTCTTGCATATTGCCATCGCAAATGCCAATCCACGTGACGATCTTGTGCAACTCTTTTGCGTAAGCCACGGCTTCATCACTGCTGCGCATGTCGGGTTCCGTCACGACTTCTAACAACGGTGTGCCAGCACGGTTGAGGTCAATGCCACTTTGACCGACAAAATCTTCATGCAAAGATTTGCCTGCATCTTCTTCTAAATGCGCACGCACCAAGCGCACGGTTTTGCGAACCGTCTCTTTGCCTTCTTCTAAAAAGAAAGACACCTGACCACCTTGCACCACAGGAATCTCAAACTGGCTAATTTGGTAGCCCTTGGGCAGGTCGGGATAAAAATAATTTTTTCGCGCGAAGACGCTGCGTTCTGCAATGTGTGCGTTCACAGCCAAACCAAATTCAATGGCGCGCTCAACTGCACCGACATTCATCACAGGCAATGCGCCAGGCAATGCCAAGTCCACTGCGCAAGCTTGCGTGTTGGGTTCTGCACCAAACGCTGTAGAAGCGCGGCTAAAAATTTTGCTTTGCGTCGAGAGTTGTGTGTGTGTTTCAAAGCCGATGACAACTTCGTAGCCTTGTACCAATTTGCTCATAGTGCAGCCCCCCTTTGTGGAGACTGCATGTGATAGTCAGTTGCCAATTGAAATTGGTGTGCTGTGTTCAAAAGAGTAGCTTCTTGCAAATAGTTACCGATGAGTTGCATGCCGACAGGCATATGGGCCTCGCCAAATCCAACGGGGACGCTCATGCCTGGCAGGCCTGCTAATGACGCTGGTAGCGTGAAGATATCCGCCAAATAATCTGCCAGCGGATCGCTGGCGTTATGTCCAAGCGTCCATGCCACGCTTGGCGCGACAGGGCCTGCGATGACATCACATTGCGTAAAGGCTTGTTGGAAATCGTCCGCGATCATGCGGCGGATTTTTTGCGCTTGCAAGTAATAGGCGTCGTAATAACCATGGCTCAACACATAAGCGCCCGTCATGATGCGACGCTTAACTTCTTCACCAAAACCTTCAGCGCGTGTTTGCTTGTACATGCTGACCAAGTCGGTGTAATCCTTCGCGCGATGGCCAAACTTCACGCCGTCAAAGCGGCTCAGGTTAGAGCTCGCTTCTGCTGGCGCAATGATGTAGTACACAGGGATAGACAACTCAGTATGAGGCAGAGAAATGGGCACGAGTTGTGCGCCTTGCGACTCTAATATTTTGAGTGCAGTATCGATGGTGCTGCGAACATCCGTTGCAAGACCTTCACCAAAAAATTCTTTGGGTATGCCAATGCGCAATCCCTTCAGGCTTTGTGTGAGCTTGGCAGAAAAATTTTCTGTCGCCACATCTAACGACGTTGAATCACGGTCTAAATCAGGCCCACACATCGCACTGAGTAACAACGCGCAATCTTCAGCGCTACGCGCCATCGGCCCTGCTTGGTCCAAGCTAGAAGCATAGGCAATCATGCCGTAGCGCGATGCGCGCCCATACGTAGGTTTGATACCGGTGATACCGCAAAAACTGGCGGGTTGGCGAATCGACCCACCAGTGTCTGTGCCAGTTGCGGCAGGGGTTAATCGTGCGGCTACAGCTGCTGCACTGCCACCAGAAGAGCCACCAGGAACACGCGAAGCGTCCCAAGGATTGCGTACAGGATGGAACGCAGAATTTTCGTTTCCAGAACCCATTGCAAATTCATCGCAATTGAGTTTGCCTAAAGTGACCATGCCTGCGCCACTTTGTCCATTCGCTCCGCTAGCAAGTTTTTGCACTACGGTGGCATCAAACGGGGAGCGGTAATTCGCCAAAATTTTGGAACCCGCAGTGGTGACGAAGTCGCGTGTGACAAACACGTCTTTGTGCGCTATGGGCACGCCTTCTAGACAACCGCCCGTTCCAGAAGCTAAGTGCACGTCACTGGCGCGCGCCTGTACCAAGGTGGCTTCTGTATTGATATCTAAAAAAGCACCGCTGGCATCTGCTTGAATGCGTTTTAAAAAATATTGCGCAACTTCAACAGCGCTGGCTTTTTTGCTGTGCAAAGTAGAGGCGAGCTCACTCAAACTTTGCAAATGGAGTTCTTGGGTCGGATTTGTCATTGATTGCAACTCACTCAATCACTTTAGGAACTAAGAACAAACCGTTTTCAACCGCAGGTGCGCTTTGTTGGTTGGCTTCGCGCTGGTTGGTTTCGCTGACTGCGTCGGCGCGCAGACGCAATGCCATCTCTGGGCTATTGCGCATGGCGTCCAGGGGATGCGCCATCGGAACTACGCTAGTAGTGTCAACCGCGCTGATTTGTTCGACGATGGCAAAGAAGTCATTGATTTTCTCGAGCATGCGCGCCTCTTCGTCAGGTTGCAGTGCTAACCGTGCCAAATTGGCGATGCGTTGGATATCTAGGGTGGTCAAAGACATATTTAAGTAGCAGAAAACCCGTGATTTACGGGTGATGCGGTATTATCTCGCCTTTGTGTTCGCGATTGCGCGCTTCGTTTGAGGACGGCCATGTTTGGATCTTTTCGTCGGTATTTCTCTACCGACTTGGCAATTGACTTAGGTACCGCCAATACCCTGATTTATGTTCGTGACCGCGGTATCGTCCTCGATGAGCCATCCGTGGTGTCGATTCGCCATGAAGGCGGCCCCCAAGGCAAGAAAACCATCCAAGCGGTGGGTCACGAAGCCAAGGCCATGTTGGGCAAAGTGCCTGGCAATATCGAAGCTATTCGCCCGATGAAAGACGGCGTGATAGCCGACTTCACGGTGACTGAGCAAATGCTCAAGCAATTTATCAAGATGGTGCATCCACGCTCGGTGTTAAAGCCTAGTCCACGCATCATCATTTGTGTGCCTTGTGGCTCTACCCAAGTGGAGCGTCGTGCTATTCGCGAATCTGCTTTGGGTGCTGGTGCCTCCGAGGTGTATTTGATTGAAGAACCGATGGCCGCTGCGATTGGTGCTGGTTTGCCCGTGTCAGACGCGTCTGGTTCTATGGTGGTCGATATTGGTGGTGGTACTACCGAAGTTGGCGTGATCTCTCTAGGCGGTATGGTCTACAAAGGCAGTGTGCGAGTCGGTGGCGACAAGTTCGATGAAGCCATCATCAACTACATCCGTCGTAACTACGGCATGTTGATCGGCGAACCTACTGCAGAAGCTATTAAGAAAAAAATCGGTTCTGCTTTCCCAGGCTCTGAAGTCAAAGAGATGGAAGTCAAAGGCCGCAACCTCTCAGAAGGCGTGCCCCGCTCTTTCACAATCTCCTCCAACGAAATTTTGGAAGCGTTGACAGATCCGTTGAACAACATCGTGTCTGCTGTGAAAAACGCTTTGGAGCAAACACCGCCAGAACTCGGGGCAGACATTGCCGAGCGCGGCATGATGCTCACCGGCGGTGGCGCGTTGTTACGTGACCTCGACCGCTTGCTAGCAGAAGAAACCGGCTTACCAGTGTTGGTAGCCGAAGACCCACTCACCTGTGTGGTGCGCGGATGTGGTTTGGCCTTAGAACGTATGGACCGTTTAGGCTCCATCTTCACGAGCGAATAACACTGTGCCACTGGGCACCCTTGACAGAACCCCTCCGGCCTTTTTTAAACAAGGGCCGTCAGCAATATCGAAACTGCTGTTCTTCAGTGCCCTCTCCGTTTTGTTAATGGTCGCTGATGTGCGCTTCCATGTGACACAACCTTTGCGCGCAACCTTGTCCGTCGCACTTTATCCAATTCAGTGGCTGGCAATGCGCCCGCAAGCTTTCGCAAAGTACAGCGGTGAATATTTAGAGTCTTTGCAAGACGCGCAAGCGGACGCCAAAGACGTGCGACAAAAACTGTTGTTACAAGCCCAGCGTGCTGCCCAAGTTGAACAACTCACACTAGAAAACAAACAACTCAGGTCTTTGCTGAGTTTGCATGAACGGCTCAACACCGTTGGCGTTGTTGCAGAGGTCTTGTATGACGCCGCAGACCCTTACACCCGCAAACTCATCATCAACAAGGGCATGACCAATGGTGTAAAGACCAGCGCGCCCGTGATGGATGAGCACGGCATCTTGGGCCAGGTTACACGTGTGTTACCTTTGGTGAGCGAAGTTACCTTGGTTACGGATCGCGAACATTCCATTCCTGTGCTCAACACGCGAACTGGTGCACGTGGCGTGGCGTATGGCGAATCGGGCGGCGCACCTTTATTGGAACTGCGCTTTATGGCAACCAATGCAGACATTGAAGTTGGCGATCAACTCACCACCAGCGGTGTAGACGGTGTCTATCCTCCTGGGGTGCCAGTGGGCATCGTAACCAAAGTAGAGCGTCGTGCTGAAACTGCTTTTGCGCGTATCTTGTGTGAGCCTGTTGGCCGTGTGCAAGGCGCTAAACATGTGATGGTGATTGACCCACTCACAGACCAGTTGCCAGCGCGCCCCGTGATCGAAAAACCCCAACCTTTGGGTGCGATCAAAGGAGGCCGTCGATGATCATGCCGCGCGGCCAGCAATTGTTGTTGCCTGTCAATCCCTTATTTGTGTTGATGACTTTGTTATTGGCCTTGTTGGCCAATATGCTGATGAACATTAGTTTGGTGGGCAATGCGGCATGGACGCCTGATTTTTTAGCGGTGACCTTGGTGTTTTGGTGTATCCACCAACCTCGTTTGGTAGGCATTAGCGTAGCTTTTTTCTTTGGTGTTGCGAGTGATGTGCACCAAGCCACCTTGATGGGCCAACATGCATTGACTTACACCGCCTTAGGATTTTTCTCTCTCATGATCCATCGCCGATTGCTATGGTTCACGGTGCCTTCGCAGGCCATGCAAGTGCTGCCTTTGTTTTTAACAGCACATGCACTTGAGTTGACGGTACGTATGGCCTCTGGTGCATTGTTTCCAGGATGGTCATTGTTTATTGCGCCACTTTTAGAGGCTGCGTTGTGGCCCATCATGAGCGTGATCTTGCTAGCGCCGCAAAGGCGAGCACCTAACCCAGACGCGCATCGCCCACTATGAATGTGATCCGCAACATTCAAATGGATCTGAACCGATTCAGGTCTCGTGTGGTGGTGGTGACGTTTGTGATCCTGATTGCATTTGGGATTTTGTGCTTACGCTTGTTTTATTTGCAAGTGATTCGTTATGACGATCTCAATGCGGCAGCAGAGAGTAACCGCACCGCCATCGTGCCTATCGTGCCTAACCGTGGCGTCATCATGGATCGCAATGGGGTTGTGTTAGCCACCAATTATTCAGCGTATACGTTGGAGATCACCCCTTCAAAAGTTGTTGCACCAGTTGAAGAAGTCATTGAACAACTCTCGGCAATTATTGACATTCAGACGCGCGATAAACGTCGCTTTAAAAAACAAGTCGATGAATCAAAGAGCATTGACTCGGTACCCATTCGTACCCGTTTAACAGACGATGAAGTAGCACGATTTGCCGCGCAGCGTTACCGGTTTCCAGGTGTTGAAATTCGTGCGCGTTTATTTCGTAACTACCCCTACGACCAACTCGCTAGCCATGTGATTGGCTATATCGGACGCATCAACACCAGCGAAAAAGCCAAGATCGAAGAGTCGGAAGATGCGGGCAATTACCGCGGCACCGAATACATCGGCAAACTCGGCGTCGAGCAAAGTTACGAAAACCAACTGCACGGTACAACTGGCGTGCAAGAGATGGAGACGTCTGCCGGTGGACGCGCTGTACGTCGACTCAATAGCAGCCAAGCAGTACCGGGAAATAGCGTGGTGCTGTCTATCGACATCAAGTTGCAAAAACTGATAGAAGATTTGTACGGAACGCGCCGAGGCGCGTTGGTGGCGCTCGACCCTAAAACGGGCGAGGTCTTAGCGTTCGTCAGCAAACCCACGTTTGATCCCAATTTGTTTGTTGATGGCATTGATGTAGACAACTGGCAAGCCTTGAACGAGTCTCCTGATAAACCTTTGCTTAACCGGGCGTTGCGTGGAACATATCCTCCTGGCTCAACTTACAAGCCATTTATGGCGTTGGCGGCTTTGCAGACGGGAAAGCGCTCAGAGAAAGTATCGATTTCTGACCCTGGCTTTTTCATGTTTGGTAGCCACCGGTTCCGTGATGACAAAGAGGGCGGTCATGGTGTGGTGGACATGTACAAATCGATTGTCGAGTCGTGTGATACCTATTACTACACACTGGCGCGCGATATGGGCGTGGACTTGATTTACGAACAAATGAAACCGCTGGGGTTTGGACAAATTACGGGTATTGATATCTTGGGCGAGTCGCGCGGTATCTTGCCCTCTACCGATTGGAAGCGCACGACTTATAAAAAAGCTGAGCAACAGCGCTGGTATTCAGGCGAAACCATTTCTCTTGGAATTGGACAGGGCTACAACAGTTTCACCATGTTGCAACTGGCGCATGCCACAGCCACGATCGCGAACAATGGCCTGAAGATGCGACCTCACATCGTGCGCGAGGTG
The DNA here is from genome assembly GCA_037133815.1 of Betaproteobacteria bacterium. GTDB lineage: Bacteria > Pseudomonadota > Gammaproteobacteria > Burkholderiales > Burkholderiaceae_C > Limnohabitans. Next base: position 212 of record JBAXNJ010000040.1, on the reverse strand, counting down.
TTAGATGTCGAAACCAAAGCGCCAACCCCTGTGGCCAAAGAACCTATCGGGCAATTACAACTGTCGCTAGAAAACTTGGACATCATCAAGCGCGCCATGATTGGTGTGAATATCCAAGGCACATCGGCTACTAGCTTCGTTGGCGCGCAGTATGTCAGTGCAGGTAAAACGGGAACTGCCCAAGTCTTTACCGTCAAGCAAAACGAAAAATA
>JBAXNJ010000039.1:0-8921 GCA_037133815.1 Betaproteobacteria bacterium | reverse complement strand
GCGCGCGTATCGCTGCGACCAAATCCATCTGTGCCCAGCGTTTTATAGCTTCTGCCCTCTGGAATAAAAGCTCTCACGCTCTCTGTCACCGCGCATACATAGTCTGAAGCCGCAAACACAGGGCCTTTGCTTTGTGACAGCAAATCCGTTAAGTGCGCAACGGTCTTCGTATTTTGGTCAGCGCATGCGCGACCATCGCGCGCCAATTCACTCCAACTTGTGACGCTGATCACCTCAACGCTAACGCCTTGCGCCACCAACAGCTTGGCCGCACTCAAAACTTCTAACAATATGGCGCCAGATCCCATAAGCGTTACATATTTTTTTGGATCGCTAGTTTCAGATGTGAAGATGGCAAAACGGTAAGCACCGCGCAACACGTCTTTGGTGTTTTCTAGTGATATATCAGCATTCGCATAGTTCTCGTTCATCAAGGTAACGTAATAAAAAACGTCCTTTTGCTGTTCCACCATCTCGCGCATTCCCGCATCCAAAATGATGGCCAACTCACCAGCAAAAGCGGGGTCGTACGCTTTGCAATTGGGAATGGTTGCCGCCACCAAATGGCTGCTACCGTCTTGGTGCTGCAAACCTTCGCCACCCAAAGTTGTTCTGCCAGATGTTGCCCCCAACAAAAAGCCTCTGGCGCGTTGATCAGCAGCCGCCCAAATAGCATCGCCTACGCGCTGAAAACCAAACATCGAGTAATAGATATAAAAAGGCAGCATGGCAAAACCGTGCACGCTGTAACTAGTAGCAGCGGCAGTCCAACTTGCAAGCGCGCCAGCTTCGCTGATGCCTTCCTCCAAAATTTGACCATCTAGTGCTTCGCGGTAACTCAACACAGAACCAATATCTTCTGGCGCGTAGTGCTGGCCCACGCTGCTGTAAATTCCTACCTGTTTAAACAAGTTGGCCATTCCAAAAGTGCGCGCCTCGTCAGCCACGATAGGAACCAAGCGCCGACCCAACACAGGGTCTTTCAACAAATTAGCCAACATGCGCACAAACGCCATGGTGGTGCTCATCTCTTTACCGTCTGCTGCGATTGCAAACTGGGCATAACTTTCTAACGCGGGTACAGGCAAAGTAGCGCAGTGCGTTTCGCGTTTTGGCATGCTGCCACCCAAGCCTTGGCGATGTTTCAACAGATAAGACATCTCTGCACTGTCTGGTGCAGGCTTGTAAAACGCCAAGCCTTTTGCTTGCTCATCAGTCAGTGGTAAGTCGAAACGATTTCGGTATTCAATCAAGTCTTGTTCATCAAATTTTTTCTGGCTATGCGTAGTCATCTTTCCCTGGCCAGCACTACCCATACCAAAACCTTTTTTAGTATGCGCCAATATGACAACGGGTTGTCCTTCATGTGCACGCGCAGCGGCATAAGCGGCAAAAATTTTCACCACATCATGGCCACCGCGTTTTAACCTATCGATTTGCTCGTCGGTCATGCCTTGGGCCAAGCGTTTTAAGTCTTCGTTTTGCCCAAAGAAGTTGTCGCGGTTGTAACGTCCGTTCTTAGCGGCAAATGTTTGCATCTGCCCATCCACGGTTTGGGCAAATGCTTTTAATAAGGCACCCGTGCTATCACGCGCAAACAAGCCGTCCCAATCACTGCCCCACACCAATTTAATGACCTTCCAGCCAGCGCCCGAGAACAATTTTTCTAGCTCATCGATGATGCGGCCATTGCCTCGTACCGGACCGTCTAAGCGTTGCAAATTGCAATTGACCACCCACACCAAGTTGTCTAAACGTTCGCGCGCAGCCAAGGTCAACGCACTCATGCTCTCAGGCTCATCCATCTCGCCATCACCAAACACACCCCAGACCTTGCGACCTTCGCACTGCAACAAATTGCGGTGTGTCAAATAACGCATAAAACGTGCGTGGTAGATCGAACTGATGGGCCCCAGCCCCATAGACCCCGTGGGAAACTGCCAAAAATCGGGCATCAACCAAGGATGCGGATAACTCGACAGCCCACGGGCACCGACTTTTTGTGCATTGATTTCTTGTCGGTAGTGCAACAAGTCTTCTTCAGTCAAACGTCCTTCTAAAAATGCGCGCGCATAGACACCCGGGGCACTATGCGGCTGAAAAAATACCAAGTCGCCACCTTGCTCTGGCGTGCGCGCTTGAAAGAAATGGTGAAACCCAGTTTCAAACAAATCTGCCACGCTGGCATAACTTGCAATATGCCCTCCCAACTCGCCATAGGCTTGGTTAGCGCGCACCACCATGGCCAACGCATTCCAACGCATGATAGAGGTCAGACGTTCTTCAATTTGAATATCACCAGGAAACTCCGGTTGATCGTCGACAGAAATGGAGTTGGCGTAAGGCGTGTTGAGATCGGGCAGCCAGCCTGTCCTGTGCTGCCGCGCCACAGCAGTCAAGCTATTTAAGATTTGATTGACCCGTTCAGGCCCCTCGTTAGCTAACAGAGAGAGCAATGCTTCTCGCCATTCCGCGGTTTCTTCAGGATTGGAGTCTTGGGCCCATTGGGCGAGGTCAAATGGTGAGTTCATAGTCGGAACTTTAGAATTAATTTTTCCAAAATACGCACAAAAAGTCAAAAAGATCTAGGCAGACCCAGCACGTGTTCAGCCACATAAGAATAAATCAAATTAGTTGAAATCGGTGCCACTTGGTACAAGCGCGTTTCACGAAATTTTCGTTCGACGTCGTATTCGCAAGCAAAGCCAAAACCACCGTGTGTTTGAAGGCAGACATTTGCGGCTTCCCATGAAGCCTTCGCTGCAAGGTATTTCGCCATATTGGACTCTGCACCACAGGGCTGCCCCGCATCAAACAAGGCACAAGCTTTGAATCGCATGAGGTTTGCCGCTTCAGTTTCAATATAACTGTCTGCAATCGGAAATTGCACGCCTTGGTTTTGGCCAATAGGGCGACCAAAAACTTCACGGCTCGCAGCATATTTTCTTGCACGATCAATGAACCAATAGGCATCTCCTATGCACTCTGCAGCAATAAGCGTGCGTTCTGCATTGAGGCCATCCAAAATGTAACGAAAGCCCTGTCCTTCTTCGCCAATTAAGTTTTCCTCCGGTATCTCCAAGTTATCAAAAAACACTTCGTTGGTTTCATGGTTCACCATATTACGGATTGGCTTGACTGTCATTCCGCCACCCATAGCTTGCTTGATGTCAACAATAAAAACCGACATGCCTTCGCTTTTACGTTTGACTTGTGCCAAAGGTGTGGTGCGGGCTAACAAAATCATTAAATCTGAATGTTGGATGCGTGAGATCCAAACCTTCTGACCATTGACGACATAGCGGTCACCTTTTTTGACCGCGGTGGTTTTGAGTTGCGTGGTGTCAGTGCCAGTCGTTGGTTCTGTGACCGCCATAGACTGCAACCTACACGTACCAGCAGCGATTTGGGGCAAATACAACTCTTTTTGTGCTTGTGACCCGTGTCGTAACAAAGTACCCATGTTGTACATCTGTCCGTGGCAAGAACCCGCATTACCACCAGCGAAATTAATCTCTTCCATGATCACAGAGGCCTCAGCCAAGCCAAGACCAGAGCCACCAAATTCAGTGGGTATCAATGCCGCCAACCAACCTGCCTTAGTCAAAGTCTCTACAAAGGCTTCAGGATATGCACGCTCTTCATCTACCTTTTGCCAATAGCTTGAATCAAACTGCGCGCACATCTGTCGTAATGCGTCGCGTAATTCTTGGTGGTTGTCTGGATTTGGGATTTGAGTTTTCATGGATTCGATAAAAATTAAACTAAGACAGCAGTTGCCTGCATCGTCAACCAGCCCTCGTGGTCTTGCGCTGAAAGGGCAATTGTGTTGCCATCATCTTGCGGCTCGCCAGAGACACGCAGAATACGACCCTCTGCACATTCAAAAGTTGGCCGCAAAGCCTTGAATTCAAATGATTGCATCTTGCGATCGGTATTTCGCCTTACCAAGTCCACCAGCAGGGTTGCAATAAGCGGTCCGTGCACGATAAGCCCTGGATAACCTTCTTCTTCGGTGACATAACTACGGTCGTAATGAATACGATGCCCATTAAAAGTAAGCGCTGAATAACGGAATAACAAAACTGCATCAGGCACCACATCACGGTGCCATTGGACCTTTTGTGGCGCATGCATTGGAGGTGGAGCCTTTTCACCCTTTGTTGCAGCAGGTCGATATACGATGTCGTGTTCTTCGCTGACACACAAACCTAACGTGTTATGTATCTCGTGCTTCACCGTCACAAATAACAAATCCCCTGTTCGCCCGGCTTTGTGGGTCACCGAAGTAATGGTCGAAATACGTTTAACAACGTCGCCCACTTTCAAGGGGGCATGCCATTGCAAACGTCCACCTGCCCACATTCTTCTAGGCAATGGCACTGGAGGCAAAAATCCACCCCGCTTTGCATGACCATCAGCGCCTATTTCGCTTTGGGCGTGGTGTGGCAAAAAATACAACCAGTGCCATAGTGGCGGTAACTTGGTTCCAATTACAGGGGCTGGATCATTGCGGTCTAAAGTAGCACTGAGCGCTCGCACTGGTGCGGCGGTTATTTCGTCTTGTAAAGATTCAGTATGTCCCTGCCATGTTTGTAAATGCGCCAAGGTTTGTGGGTCTATCGCAGAACTTTGCATAACTTAGTCTGCAGAAACACCTGCCTTGCGAATAACAGGTCCCCACTTGTTGATTTCCAACTTCAAGTGCTCTTGCAAACCCGAAGCAGTAATTTTGTTGGTGCCAGGTATGTCCGAGCTCAAATCAGTTAATCGTTGTTTGATACCTGCGTCAGATAATGCGACACGCAATGCAGTGTTGATTTTTTTCAACACAGGCGCTGGTGTGCCTTTGGGCGCATACATGCCATGCCAGACTTTGACCTCGAATCCTTTTAATCCTTGCTCATCAAGCGTTGGAAGATTGGGCAAAGCAGCTAAACGCTTCAGCGTTGTAACTCCAAATACTTTCAGACGTCCGTCTTTGATCATTGGCATAGTTTGCGTGGTTTGGTCGCACAAAATATCCACCTGTCCTCCTAACAAATCGTTCATAGCAGGGCCGGTACCTTTGTAAGGAATAGTAGTGATATTGACGCCAATAGAGGATTTAAATAGCAAACCACACAAATTGGATACGGCGCCTAAACCAGCATCCGCCATAGAAACTTTGTCTTGATTGGCTTTGATATAGGCAATCAGTTCTTGTAAATTATTGGCTGGAAAATCTTTACGCGCCACCAAAGTCATAGGCACGTCAAGCACTTGGCCAATGTATTCAAAATCAGTCAAAGGGTCATAACTCAGCTTGTTATAGAGCGCCGGAGCAGTAGCCATACCCATATGGTGCAAAAAGATGGTGTAACCATTAGGTGCCGCTCGGGCTACTTTGCTGGCTCCAATCGTTCCCCCAGCGCCATTGACGTTTTCCACCAACACTGTTTGCCCTAGAGACTGCCCCATGGGTATCGCAAGCATGCGCGCCACAACGTCGGTAGGCCCACCGGCAGCGAAAGGCACTATCAAAGTAATAGCTTTGTTGGGATAAGGCTCAGGAGGCTTGGCAAAGCCCACACAGCAGTAAGCCAGTAGCATTGAACCTAAGATTTTGGTCAGCATTTTCATGGCAATCCTTTTACATTTAAAAAACAAGACAATACTATTTTCAAAAAAAACGCACCTTTTGTCACTTCTTATTTACCCACCCCGCCACCCACTTACACCCATCATCCATGGATAACAGCACAAAAATCGGCAAACCCTTAGATGGATTGTTAGTCATTGCCCTAGAACAGGCGGTTGCAGCCCCCTTTTGCACCAGCAGATTGGCTGATGCAGGTGCACGCGTCATCAAAATCGAGCGTCCTGAAGGTGACTTTGCCAGAGGCTATGACAAGGCTGTCTTTGGTGAGTCTTCCTATTTTGTGTGGATAAACCGTGGCAAAGAATCCCTTGCGCTTGATTTACGCGAAAAGTCTGCGCGAGAACAAGTCGCCAAGCTGTTAGAGACTGCTGATGTATTCATTCAAAATTTCGCGCCTGGCGCAGCTGATCGCATGGGTTTTGGCTCCACAACATTGCGCGAACGGCATCCTCGACTGATAACTTGCGACATTTCTGGTTATGGCGCAAGTGGCCCACTACACGAACTCAAGGCCTACGACTTATTGGTACAAGCAGAAAGCGGCTTGGTTGCCGTCAGTGGGGCACCGGGGCCCTGGGGTCGGATTGGCGTGTCTATCTGCGACATCACTGCAGGCATGAACGCGCTTATAGGTATACAGCAAGCATTGCTCCAACGCGAACGTACTGGGGTGGGTAGCAGAGTCGAAGTGTCTTTGTTCGATTCTGCAGCTGACTTAATGGCAGTGCCCTATTTGCAAGCGCGCTATGGTGCAGGCGCACCTGAACGAGTTGGCCTGAAACACCCCAGCATTGCACCTTATGGTGCTTTCACGTGTTCGGATGAACGTGAGATTGTTCTATCGATTCAAAATGAACGTGAATGGGGTCAGTTTTGCCAATCTTTTTTAAATCAAGCTGATCTAGCAACAGACGCGCGCTTCAATAACAATGCGAATCGGGTGCGCAACCGCCAAGAGTTAGATGGATTGATTCAAAAAATGTTCAGCCAACTTAACTATGCAGACGCTATTGAAAGACTCAACCACGGACAAACTGCTTTTGGCTCCATCAATTCCGTGTCTGATTTGATCGCACATCCACAACTACGCACCCGCAGCATGACCATTCGTGGGCAAACAGCTGAAGTGCCTGCTCCCCCCTATGTGGTGGAGTGGGAAGACAAAACCTTTAAAACTATTCCAGACATTGGTGCAAATGCAATCCCTGATCGGCATTGATTTAGGCGGCACCAAAATAGAAATAGCGGTCGTCGACCCTATTGAAGGTGTTACCCATAAAGACAGAGTGCCGACTCCGCAGAATTCCTACACTGCAATATTGGATGCTATCTGTTCCTTGGTAGACAAAACACTTGAACAGCAAAATCTAGAACGACCTCACGCAATTGGAATTGGAATTCCAGGGTGCTTAGACCCCGCCACGAAATTAGTACGCGGGTCCAACACAGTAGTCACGAATGGGAAACCTTTGCAACAAGATTTGCAACAACGCCTTGGCTGTCCAGTCCATCTGCAAAACGATGCCAACTGCCTAGCAGTAAGCGAGGCAGTGGACGGCGCTGCAAAAGGATGTTCGGTAGTTTTTGCAGTCATTATTGGCACTGGGTGTGGAGGCGGCATTGCCATAAATGACAAAGCATGGACAGGTAAAAACGGTATTGCAGGTGAATGGGGTCACAACCCACTGCCCTGGCCTAGCGCAGAAGAAATGCAAGTAGCACCCTGCTGGTGTGGGCAAGTAGGTTGTCAAGAAACTTGGATCAGCGGCACTGCATTCGCCCTTGACCATGCACGCCACACTGGCGAGCACATCAAAGCAGAACAAATCATTGACAAGATGCGATCAGGAGATGTAGAGGCCAAGAGAAGCTTCGACAGATATATCAATCGCTTAGCGCGTGCACTTGCCAGTGTGATGAATGTGCTGGACCCTGATTGCATTGTTCTGGGTGGCGGAATGAGCAATGTCGATGAAATTTATCAGGCGCTGCCCAGTGAAATCATGCGCTATACCTTTACTAAACCCATTGCAACACCGGTTTTAAAAGCGATGCACGGGGACTCTTCTGGGGTGCGTGGTGCAGCATGGTTAACAAAACAAAATTGAATATGTCTTCTAAGCTACCAGCCATCACACTTCTTGATTCCATTGCCCTGATCGATTCATCCAACGCTGGCACTATCGTTGTCACAGGCTCACATGGTGGACGCTCTGCCGCAGGGTTTGTGGTCGATGTCAGCGAAAAGCCATTAGCGGTCTTTTTTAATGACGCCGGAGGCGGCAAAGACAATGCGGGCAAAGTTGGCCTTGAGATGCTGCAAGCCATCGGAGTAGCGGCTGCTTGTTACTCACATATGTCCGCGCGTATCGGGGATGCACAAGATGGCTTAGACAATGGTGTCTTGACCGATTTAAATGACTTGGCAAAGCAGGCAGGAATCAAAACAGAAATGGAAGTTTCACAAGCTATTCGCTGTATTCAAACGCTTTGACTCTCAATAGACCTTAAATTACTTCTGTCTCAGACCCGTCTTTTTATCAAACCAATGCACCTGGTGATGCTCTGCAATAAGCTCTAAGGCACCTCCGATTTCAGGAACATCAGAAGCGACATCTGTGCGCACGACAACATCTTCTTGACCGATGCGCGCATAGACCAATCGCTCAGCACCCAACATTTCTAAGGCATAGACGTGCGCAACCCAGCTATATGCATTGCTTCTGCCTTCAGACTGAGATGTATTTTTAATCTGCAAATACTCAGGCCGAATTCCTAATATCTTCCCTGCGTCTATCCCTCTCACCTCATGCAGCAAATTCATCGGAGGTGCACCAATAAAACCCGCGACAAACGTATTGGCGGGTCGGTTGTAAACCTCTTCAGGGGTTCCAAATTGCTGCAGCCTTCCCTCGTTCATTACCAACATACGTTGCGCCAAGGTCATAGCCTCTACTTGATCATGCGTCACAAACAAAGAAGTCGTTCCTAATTCTCTATGCAGCTTTTGAATTTCTAAACGGGTATGCGCCCTGAGCTTGGCGTCTAAGTTAGAAAGAGGCTCATCAAATAAAAACACTTGGGGTTGCCTAACAATTGCCCGTCCCATCGCTACGCGTTGGCGTTGTCCTCCTGATAGCTCTCTGGGCTTACGCTCCAACAGCTGCGATAACTCTAAAGCGTTTGCAGCGGCATGAACGCGCTTCTTAATCTCTTCTTTTGAAACTTTGGCGATTTTTAAACCATACGCCATATTGTCAAAAACACTCATGTGTGGATA
>JBAXNJ010000038.1:0-9085 GCA_037133815.1 Betaproteobacteria bacterium | reverse complement strand
TGTCAGCGTGGATTAGCCAGAACTTTTCAAATCCCTCGTCCCTTTCGCAAATTATCGATTCTTGAAAATGCAACTCTGGCTGCCTACTACGGCGCAAGCCAACCCATCACGCGTGGCGAAGCCCTCAGGCGCGCAGAAGATGCGCTCACGCTGATTGACTTGTCGCGCGATCCTTCTACCAAGGTGGATGGGCTGGGTGCTGCTGGGTTGAAGAAACTAGAAATGGCAAGAGCACTTGCCACACAACCCAAATTACTGCTTGCAGATGAAAGCTTAGGTGGCTTGGACGAAGCGGAGATGGAACAAGCCGCACAAATGCTCAAACGTATTCGCGATGAACGTGGCATCACCATCGTATGGGTAGAACACATCATGGGTGTTCTGATGAAAGTCATAGACCGCTGTCTCGTACTTGACCATGGGGAATTAATTGCACAAGGAACTCCATCTGAAGTAGCGCACAACCCACGCGTTGTAGAGGTTTATCTTGGCACCGACGCACTTAGTTTGCAACAACAAGTGGGGCGAGAAGCCTCTACTGACATAACTTGATGCTTGAGTTAAAAAATATCAACGCTGGATACGGCACGTTTCAAGCTTTGTTTGATGTCTCTTTGAGCATACAAGCGGGAGAAGCCGTTGCTGTCATTGGTCCTAATGGCGCCGGAAAAACCACACTACTGCGCGTTATTTCGCGGTTAATTGAAGCATCTGCAGGCGACATGCATATGGAAGGACTTTCCTATCGCGACTTACCCTCTCACGAAGTGGTTGGCCTCGGCATTGCGCAAGTTCCAGAAGGGCGTAGGCTTTTCCCCCGCCTTAGCGTGGAAGACAACTTAAAAATGGGCGCATACACACCAGCAGCCAGAGCCAAACGCTACGAAAAACTTGACTATGTGTACTCATTATTTCCAAAAATGGCAGAAAGGCGCCATCAATTAGCGGGGACCATGTCTGGTGGTGAGCAGCAAATGTGCGCAATTGGCAGGGCACTCATGAGTGGCCCTAAATTACTGCTACTCGACGAGCCATCTGCTGGTCTAGCGCCATTGATTGTTCAGTCTATTTTCGAGCTCATGCGACGTATCCGCAACGAGGGATACACCGTTTTGATCGTTGAACAAAATATTCAACAAGTTTTAAAAGTAGTTGATCGCGGCTACCTCATCGAGACTGGAAAAATTCGAGCAAGTGGGACAGCATCGGCGCTATTAAACAGCGATGAAGTTCAAAAAGCTTATCTTGGAGTGTGATGGAATTCTTTGACATATTTCTCGTCGAGGCCATACTCAACGGCATCTTGCTTGGGGGCCTGCTCGCCCTACTTTCTTTAGGCCTCAATCTGATCTTTGGTGTGATCGATGTGGTGTGGATTTCCTATGCTGAGTTAATGATGATTGGTATGTACAGTATTTACTGGACACACACGATGCTTGGTTGGCCCTTGTACTTGGCGTTTCCTTTTGGCATTGCTGGAGTTGCCCTTCTGGGTGCAGCAATGCATTGGTTCATCATTCGGCCCGTTCTTGCCGCTGAGCCCATCAACCAGTTATTGGTAACAGGCGGCGTTTTATTTTTTTTACAAGCAGTCGCGACAGTCATTTTTGGTGTCGACTTCAGAAATATTGGCGTTCGTATGCCTAGTTTTTTGGTGGGTGATATCAGCCTGTCAATGGCCCGATTAATCGCTTTTTCAGTCGCTATGGTTGCTATTGCAGCAACCTACCTCTTTCTCAACAAAACCTATGCTGGCACCGCTATTAGAGCGATCAGCCAAGACCGAGGCATCATGCCTTTGATGGGTGTTGACCCTGGTCGTATCTACCTGCTGACTTCTGCAGTTGGCGGCGCCTTAGCAGGCTTGGCTGCCTGCTTACTTGTTTTGCAGTACGACATACACCCAGCCATTGGTTTAACGTTCGGCCCGATCACTTTTTTGGTGTGCGTGATGGGTGGTTTGGGTAATCTTGTGGGCGGTTTTGTCGCTGCCTTTATCTTTGCGCAATTCATCTCAGTAGGCGGTTATGTCATTGCAATTGAGTGGGGCTATGTGCTGGCATTTGTTTTTTTCATCGCCATGATGTTTATACGTCCTGAAGGCATCTTGACGCAAAGGCGGTAATCAGTATGTCGCAATCAACATCGAACAATGTATTTCGATTATTTCTTGCATTGCTGTTGGCTGCCCCATGGTTGGGTTTGGGCCCCTATCCCATGCACCTCATCATCATGTCCTTGTTGCTCGGTTTTATCTATACCAGTTGGGCTTTGATGGGCCGGCTTGGGTTGGTCAGTTTAGGGCACGGTGCTTTTTTAGGCATTGGCGCTTATTCAGTCGTTTTATTGTGGAACCAATATGGGCTATCACCTTTCATTGGAACTTTTGTTGCCGTTGCAGTCACAGTCGTGGTAGCCATTGTCATTGGCTACCCTTGCTTTCGCTTCAAAATTGTGGGGCATTACTTTGCATTAGTCACTCTTGCTCTTGCAGAAGTAGTGCGTTTGGTGATCGTTGCAGAACGTGACATCACTGGCGGATCTTTGGGACTTACCCCTAAGCCTGGTATTGCAGAAGGATCAACCTACTCCATATGGGCTATGCAGTCGTCGACGCGCATAGTTTGGTTTTATTTGATACTGGCTTGCTGGCTTTTTGCTTTATGGGTATGGCGTCGTGTTGACCGAAGCATGCAACGCGATGCGCTACAAGCCATCAGCGAGGAAGAAGACGCAGCAGCGTCGATTGGTATCAATGTGACACGCACCAAATTGCAGATCACCGTGTTATCCGCTGTAATGACTTGTTTGGGCGGTGTTTTATATGCGCAATACCAACTCTATATCAACCCCGAGACTGTATCTGGCGTAGGCATTTCACTTCAAATAGTTTTTGGCGTGATAGCTGGCGGTATGTTTGTCATGCTCGGCCCTACTTTTGGTGCTGTATTTCTTCTGGCCTTACAAGAAATTCTTCGTATCCTCATTGGTAACCAAATACACGGGCTCGATCTTTTGATCTATGGTGCTTTGCTGATATTTTTCATCATCAAGATGCCCAACGGCATCTTGGGAACTTTACTCAAACGTCGCGAATAGCTGCTCAAGAGCGCCTGTCTCGCAGGCATCTATTTTTTATTTTGCAGCCTAGATTACTGCTGTAGTATTTGGGATGCTTACTAAAAGCATGAGTCGGTATTTATAAATTAATGTCCATCCTTAAGAGGTCCTGCCATGTCCATTCCATCCACCATGCATTTTGTTGACCACGGAAAAGGTGGCGGCCCAGACATTCTTGTTCCTAGCGAATGCGCAGTTCCAAGCCCTCAGCATGGCGAAGTGTTGGTGCGTGTTGCCTATGCTGGGGTCAATCGACCTGATTGCTTACAACGCAGCGGCCGTTATCCACCTCCTCCGAGTGCATCTCCTATCGTTGGCTTAGAAGTCTCAGGTGAAGTTGTTGCCTTGGGCGAAGGTGTCACGCAATGGAAATTAGGAGATAAATTATGCGCGCTCACCAATGGTGGCGCATATGCGCAATACGTCACAGTTCCTGAAGGACAGGCCTTACCTATTCCAAAGGGCTATTCCTTGCTGCAGGCTGCAGCCTTGCCTGAAAACTTCTTTACCGTTTGGACCAATGTGTTTCAGCGTGGCAAGTTGCAAAAGGGCGAAACGTTTTTGGTGCATGGCGGCTCATCGGGCATTGGCTTAACAGCTATTCAACTTGCCCATGCGTTTGGCGCCAAAGTCTTTTGCACGGTCGGCAATGAAGAAAAAGCCAAAGCCTGTCGCGATGTGGGTGCAGATGTTGCCATCAACTACAACTCGCAAGACTTTGTTGAAGTGGTGATGGAACACACCAATAAACAAGGCGTCAACATCTTGCTAGACATGGTGGGCGGCAGCTACATTCAGCGCAACTTGCAATCGCTGGCACTTGATGGCCGCTTGGTACAAATAGCCTTTTTGCAACCGTCGAAAGTAGAGGTAGATTGGGTGTCTCTGATGGCTAAACGTTTAACTTTTACTGGCTCTACCTTGCGTCCACGCACTGCTGCTGATAAAGCGCAAATGGCAAAAGAGCTTAAGCAACATGTGTGGCCGCTTCTTGAGGCCGGCACTGTCAAGCCAGTTATTCACCAAGTGTTTGAATTAGCGCAAGCGAATCTTGCGCATGCATTGATGGAGTCTTCAGTGCACATTGGCAAGATTATGTTGAAGGTGGGTGGTTAATTGGACTTTTTAAATATGCATCATGATGGTTTGCGATTTAGTTCCGCCAAGCGTGGAGACCATGACGAAGTCGATGATTTTGTTCAAGGCAAGGGGCAATACACCAGTGATATTGATTTATCAGAACAGCTATATGCGTGTTTTGTTAGAAGCCCTCACGCCTCAGCCGTTATTAGAAAAATAGACTCCAAAGTCGCACTTGCTATTCCGGGCGTCAAACTGGTTCTGACCGGTGAGGACCTTGCCAAAGCTGGGGTCGGTCAAATCATGCCTTTGGCTATTTTTAATGGTATCGATGGCAAGCCTATGACTCAAGCAGGCATCCCCGTTCTTGCATACCCACAGGTGCGCTATGTGGGAGAGGCTGTGGCTCTGGTAGTGGCAGATGCTGCTGCTACTGCCCAACTCGCGGCAGAACAGTTAGAAATTTCTTGGGATGAGCTGCCATCAGTTATCGAACCGTTGCAAGCCATTGCAAGTTCTACAGTACACGTGCACAAAAATTGCCCATCCAATATTGCGCTAGATTGGGAAGACGGTGATAAATCTGTATCAGACGCAGCATTCAAGAAAGCGAATTACATAGAAACTGTTGAACTTGCAGATCCACCTATGACTGCTTGCTCTTTAGAACCCAAAGCCGCTATAGCCAATTGGGATTCATCCAGCCAACGATTCACCTTAATAGCGAGTACGCAAGGTGTCATGTTGGTACGAAAAATATTGGCTGAGCAAGTATTTAAGATGCCGCCAGAAAAACTTCGCGTCATCACACCCCACGTTGGTGGTGGCTTTGGCGTCAAGGTACAAACCTACGCCGAATATGCCGCAATTTTGTTTGCTAGTCGCGAACTCAATAAGCCGGTGAAATGGACAGCTTCTCGGCTTGAATGTTTTTTAACCGATACGCATAGCCGTAACTCAACCTTACGTGCCCGCATGGCCTTTGATGATCAAGGACTTATCCTTGGCCTTCAAGCTGATGTCATCGTTGGCATAGGTGCTTACACCTCGACATACGTCGGAATTGTCGCAACAAACAACCTTAAGAACTGCCTCTCGAGCGTTTACCGTATTCCCTCTATACAAATGCGTTCACGTTTGGTGTTCACCCATATGATGCCGCTTGGTCCCTATAGGGGCGCCGGACGACCCGAAGCAATCTACATGATTGAGCGATTACTAGACAGAGCAGCTGAATCTTTAAAAATAGACAGGGTCGAATTACGACGCCGAAATCTCATCCCTGCAAATGCTATGCCTTATTCAGCTCCCAACGGCCAGGTGTACGACAGCGGTGAGTTCGAAGCAGTTATGGAAAAAGCTATTGCCTTGTCTGATTGGAATAGTTTTGAATCACGCCGAATCAGTTCTAAACAGCAAGGAAAATTGCGCGGTATTGGAATGTGCTGCTTTCTCGAAGTGGCAGGCGGAATACTAGAAGAACCCGCTGACCTTAGATTCAGTGAAGATGGCATTGTCAGTATCCACATTGGTGCACAAGACATTGGCCAAGGACATTTATCTACCTACCCAGCACTCATCGCAGGACGCTTAGGGATAGACATTGGAAAGGTTCGACTAGTGGCAGGTGATAGCGATCAAACACCAGGTTTGGTAGCGACAGTTGCATCGCGTTCAACCATGATGGCTGGAAGCGCTTCAGCGCTTGCATGTGACGAAGCCATTCGCCGCGGCAAGTTGATTGCCTCTCACCTTCTAGAGGCGGCCGAATTTGATATCGAATTTAAAAACGGTAGCTTTCGAGTCAAAGGCACCGATAAACACATTGGATTACTAGACTTACCCGCTCGACTTTTGGAATGGAATGATCGACCCTCTGAAATTCCTGAATCGCTCAATAATATTGCAAAATTTGTCTCGCCCACCATGAGTTTTCCTAACGGGTGTCACGTCTGTGAGGTAGAGATTGATCCCGAGACAGGCGCGGTTTGGGTAGTCAGGCACACGGCCGTTGACGATGTAGGTGTCATGCTCAACCCAAAGGTTGTAGAAGGCCAGGTACTGGGTGGTATTGCGCAAGGCCTAGGGCAGGTATTGGGCGAACGGCTTCACTATGACGCTCAAGGCCAATTGATTAACGCATCTTTTATGGATTACCCCATACCACGCGCGGATATGCTGCCGCCCATCACGCTTGGTCATCATGAGGTGCCATGTCTGAATAATCCATTAGGAGTCAAAGGTGCAGGCGAGTCTGGCGTAGCTGGGTCTATGCCCTCAGCGATCAATGCTATCTTGCACGCGCTGTCTTATCAAGGCGTTAAAACTCTTGATATGCCTTTTACTTCTAATCGCGTTTGGGCTGCCCTAAGCCAAATCAGCAACTAAGCAGGTTTAATTTTTTTCAAAGGCCGAGAATGCTTCTGCTTACCATGGCATGTATGCCCTTGTTTCCGTCGACCAACTGCGTGACATGAAGATCGCAAGCTAGGCTGCAGAATACATACGCTTCTTCAGCGGTCCACGGTTTAATTTCTGTCAGCCACTTGATCATGTTGCGAAGTGCTTGCTTAGCCGCGTCATCTAGGTCCACATCCATTCCCATAGCAATGTAGTGGGTTGGAGTGATGGCCCGCGGGAAATTCAACGACTGTTTATGCACTATGACTTGAAAGCGTCCTTTCAAACAAGTTTCTAATGCCGTTAAGCAGACTTCACCATCTCCCTGCACAGCATGACCATCCCCTACAGACAAGTTGGCTCCGGGAACAAATACAGGTAAAAATAAAGAAGTGCCAGGAATAAATTCTTTGTTATCGATATTGCCCCCATACTCGCGCGGCTCTACTGACGAGACAAGTCCATAGGCAGGGGGCGGCGCAACGCCAATAATTCCAAAAAAAGGCCTTAGTGGAATATCTACGCCCCAGGGCAAGCGCGCAACATGGGCTTGTCTATCGATCGGAATAACGCGCCGACTCAGGTTAGGAAAATCTTCAGGCAATGCGCCCTTAAGAGGTCGAATAATGTTCCAACCCCAATCGGTAGTCAACTCAATATCCAAAATACGAATTTCTAAAGTATCCCCAGGTTCAGCACCTGAAACGTGAACAGGGCCGGTCAAGATATGTGGACCCAGAATTTGAGGGACTGTATCCACTATGAGTCGATGTTCTGGGCGAAAGAGAGTTGGGTCCGCCACCTCAGACATGCCTCCAGAAAATGTATCAATCACTAATTCATCGCCAGACGCAACCTTCAGTACAGCAGGAATAGCAGCATTGAAGTGTCCCCAGTGCACAGTCTGGGGCGTTGGATTCAAGAAGTGGGTTTGACTCATGCGTGTGCTCCGATATCGTCAAGGGATTTCGCACCTGACACACCTAAATGCTCATCGAGTACATCAGGCCTTGATTTGAGTTCTTCTGGCGTACCTGAGAAAACAAATCGACCTGAGGCAATGATGTGCACATGATCAGCAACAGACAAAGCGAGCGCCAAGTTTTGCTCTACCAACAAGATGGCATGTCCAAGGCTACGCATACGTTTCATGATCTCGCCTACGTGCAAAACAAATCGTGGAGAAAGTCCTTCAGATGGCTCATCCATGAGCACCAAGTCAGGGTTCGCCACCAAAGCACGACCTATCGCCAGCATTTGCTGCTCTCCTCCGCTGAGTTCGTTGCCGCCATTTTGGAGGCGGTCACGAAGCTGAGGAAACTCATCGAGAATTTTCTCCCTAGTCCATCTGTTTTCATTTGTATGCGTATCAGCTTTTTTAGTGCGAGAACCCGCCAAGGAACTAGTCGGTAATTGAAGATTTTCCAAAACAGAAAGATTTTTAAAAATACGGCGCCCTTGGGGAACCAGCGCCAAGCCCATCTGAGCAATGCGAAAAGGGGCAAGACCAATCAGAGACTGCCCTTTGTATTCAACCGAGCCAAGTCTAGGGGGAGTGAGTCCAAAAATAGAACGGATAAGGGTGGTTTTTCCCATGCCATTGCGGCCTAGGATTGCAATGATTTTGCCCTGAGGCACTTCTAGGCTAATACCTTGCAGAACATAGCTGTCCTCGTAGTAGGTGTGCATGTCCCGAATGGAAAGCAGTGTTTCAGACTTGTCCAAAGTACACCTCCCGAACTTGCGGATTGATACGCACTTCTTGCGCACTACCTTCTAAGATCATTTCGCCACGGTGCAAAACTGTCACCCGATCTGCCAATCCCAAAGCAATATCCATATCGTGCTCAATCATCAACATGGTGATAGAACGAGGAAGTTTTTGGATAATGCCAAACAAGCGCTGTCTTTCTGCTGGAGATAGGCCCGCACAAGGCTCATCCAACAACAAGAGACGTGGTCTGTTGACCAATGCAAGCACCAACTCCAACTGGCGCCGCTCGCCATAAGACAGACTTTTCACCAAGACATTTTCTTTATTAGGCAATCCAACCAAATCGAGTTGTTCATTGGCCTTATCTCTTAAACCGTTTAAATTTTTCACTGACGCCCACAGATTCCATTTTTTCTTTTGTATTCCTAGTACAGCCAATGCTATGTTCTCTAAAACGGTAAGGTCAGCGAAAACACTAGAGATCTGAAAGGTACGCCCAACACCTCTTTGGGTCCGATCTGGTTCAGCAAGATGCGTAATATCCTCACCAAAACATTTAACGACACCACTAGTAGTTCGTAATGCGCCGCTTATGCAATGAAACAACGAAGTTTTGCCTGCCCCATTGGGTCCAATGATGACCCGCCTCTCGCCTGGTTCCACTTGCAAACTGACGTTACTAACCGCCTTCAAACCGCCAAAGGTTTTGGTAACAGCGTTAAGTGCAAGCGCAGGAATACTCATGGCTGCCCTTCACTATTTTTACGCTCA
>JBAXNJ010000037.1:0-9088 GCA_037133815.1 Betaproteobacteria bacterium | reverse complement strand
CCAGGATTGGCACATTTAGCCCCTGCTTGGTAATTATTTACTGCGACCCGCGCGGTACATACCGCTGGTAGTTCTCGTCAAAGACGTTTCTTGCGCTAACTGATGCATTAAATGGCCAGCATGTGCGTGGGTGATCGCTAACCCTAAAGCATCCGCTGCATCGGGTCCTGGCAAGGTGGGCAGATTGAGCAAACGCTTCACCATTTCTTGCACCTGCGCTTTTTGCGCTTTGCCGTGACCCGCCACTGCTTTTTTCATTTGCAATGCGGTGTATTCGGCTACAGGTAAATTGCATGACACCAGCGCAGTGAGGCATGCGCCGCGTGCTTGACCTAACAGCAAAGTGGCTTGCGGGTTGACGTTGACGAACACAATTTCCACTGCGCTGCTCTGTGGTTCGTAACGGGCAATCACCTCATGGATTCCGTCATACAAAACTTTGAGACGCTGCGGCAAAAGTCCTTGCTCGACTTTGTCCGTGCGAATCGTTCCACTGGCGATGTAGCGCAACTTTTGTCCATCTAAATCGACCACGCCAAAACCCGTGGTGCGCAGGCCGGGGTCAATTCCTAAGATACGCATCGCTTGTCCTTAGGGAAGTTGCGCACGTGGCATGCGGGTCAAGATGATTTCTGTTCGACCGGCGAGGTATTCAGATGAAGGGAATTTTTGGTAATGCTTAGGACGCGGCAGCATCACTGCTAAGCGACCGGCTTCCCAAGGACTAAGTTGGTAAGCGGATTTAGAAAAATAATGTTGCGCTGCTGCTTCAGCGCCAAAAATGCCTTCCCCCCATTCCACATGGTTAAGGTAGAGCTCCAAAATACGTTGCTTAGGTAATAGCGCCTCGAGCATCAGTGTCAGGACAAACTCTTGGCCTTTGCGAAGAAAAGTACGCTCGCCTGCCAAAAATAAATTCTTGGCCAATTGCTGGGTAATGGTGGAGCCACCCACCACTTTGACCGCAGGATTTTTTTGGGCGGCACGACTGGCTTGTAATTCTGCTTTGGCATTTTTCGTCCAGGCTTTTTCGATGGCCTCCCATTGAACGCCATCGTGTTGGGCAAATATGTCGTCTTCGGACACGATTACCGCACGCTTGAGTTGGTCAGAAATTTTGCTGTACGGCACCCAAGTTTGCCGCCAGGGCAAGCGCTGCTTAGTTTGCAATATTTGCCAAGCTTGTGAGCGCTCGAATGCAGTTGATTCGGGTGCTATGCGTGCCATCAGTGCGATTTTTATCAAGAAAAATAATTGCAAACCAAAAAATGCGCAAATAACTAAGAGTACCCATCGTGTGATGGGGTGGCGGGCAGAGCGCAATATGTTTTGAAAAGCCATACGCTACAGTCTCAATTCGTCTTTTCGCCAAGCGTGCGTAAGGCGTTGTCGCTGCTAAAAATAAAACGCGAAATGATGGCGAGCTGATCCGCCTGCTTGCGCATCTCTTTGGTGAATTCACCAAAAGGGCCCGCACTCACTGCAATCGCTTGGGCGCGTCGATCAAGCTCACTGTTGCCAGATGCTTGCACCACTTCGGTATTGAGGACACGCCCATCTGCGTTGATGGTGATGATCATGGTGAGCTCACCATAAATTTTTTGGCCCATGCGTTCAGGAAAATTGCGTGTGCCGCGTTCTTCAATTTTGCGGCGCATGACGTCGTAATACTGGGCGTATGCGACTTCACGCGTGGCGGGACTGATGTAGTGTTTGCGCGGACGTAAATTGTCTTGCTCGATACGCAATTCGATTTCAGCCAAGAGTTTTAGCAATTGGCGACGTTTTTGTTCGATCGCCTCGTTAGCGACGCGCCCCTTTTCTGGCTGGGGGGGAGGAATAGCCGCAATCATGTCTTTTACTTGGCCGAGCAACAAAGATTGTTCTTTACGCATGGCGGCAACTTGTCGCTGCAACATTTGCGTGGTTTCGCCTTGTGATGTTTCGTTGGCGCTCAGCAGAGGCGACGCGGCACGTCCCGATTTGAGTTCGCCCCCTCCAGCCAATTGCGTTTGGGCTAAGGCTTGCGCTTTGTCAGGTGGCGTGTCTTGAATGCGGGTGTTGACCAATATCACTTCAAGGGGCGCATCTTTAAATACGCGGTCCATGCGTTCGGCCACTTGTAAACGCACAAAAGCCAAGGCAATGTGGATCGCAAGAGACACGCACAAAGCAATTTGCAAAATGCGGCGGTGTCGAACGACCCCCTGGACAAACATTCCTGTCACGGTTGGGAGACCTCTGTAGTGGGTACTTCATCGACATCTACGGCAATGGCCAAGGGACCTGCAGGTGTTTCGTCATCGTCGTCTTGTTGGGATTGCGCTGTGATATCGCCAGTCAGCGTGGCGGCATCTTGCAAGACCTCTATAAATTGGCCATGCACATCGAGCGAAATATTGTCTATCCCGCTGATGCGCAACAAGACACGCGTTCCGCGCGGCAAATTGCCACTGCCCGTCACGGGTAAGACCAAGGGCAAGTTGTCGGCACGTGCAATAGGTGGCTCACCTTCAAATGATTTGAAGATGGTGGCTTCCACTTCCACTATGGCGTTTTGTTGCAGATATTGCAAAGTCCAAAAACGCTCCATGCTCGATTGGTAGCCGTTGTAACTGCTGTACGCAGCTTCGAAACCAGAAATGATGGAAAACAAATCTACATCTTTGGGTTTGAAGGGCGCGGCTAATGCAGCGGTATTGCCATGTTGTGCGCAAGCGATGATTTGCCATTGGTTCACCAAGTCGGTGTAGCGGCGTAGGGGCGATGTGCTCCATGCGTAGCAGGGCACACCTATACCCGCGTGGGGCAGGGCCTTGGTGCCCATGCGCACTTTGACACCAGGCAACAAACTCACTTGGCTGCGGTAGATGCCTGGTACGCCTAAATCAGCCAGCCACTGCCCCCAGGTGCTGTTGGCCAAGATCATGGCCTCTGCCACCATCAGATCTAGCGGTGCGCCGCGATGGCGCTGTGAAATCTCAACTCTTTCACCGCCCTTGGGCGTTTGTCCATCTAGTGTGTTGACACGGAAGTTGTAGTCAGGGCGGTTGAAGTTTTCGGGTTTGCCACGCACCACCTCACGCTGGGCTTTGCGGTGTTGGGCCAAGCGGTATAAAAATGCCAATTGCGCATGCGGCATGTGCGGAATGTCTTTGCCGGCAGGTAGTTCGGTCACGGGGTTCGCCAACCAAGCTTCGGTCACCACATCGTCTAGGACATCGTGACGCAAGTTCGCAGCGATGAAAACGCTTTCTAAACGCGTTTCGCTACCCAGAATTTCTAAAGTGGATTCATTCACGCGCAGGTACAAAGACACCGCTGGGCAATCACGCCCTTCTTGCAAGGTGTAACTTTGCACCACATGGTCGGGCAGCATGGTGATTTTGTTGCCCGGCATATAAACCGTCGACAAACGTTGGCGGGCAATGTGGTCGATGGCGTGGCCAGGGGTCAGAGCCAGAGCAGGGGCTGCGATATGAATACCAACGATGACCTCTCCAGTTCCCAAGCCTTGGACGGAAAGCGCATCATCGATTTCAGTGGTTTGCGAGTCATCAATTGAGTAGGCCTGTGCCGTCGATTTGGGTAGAGCATCTTTGATGAGAGGTGCTTCCAAGCTAGGGAAGCCAATACCTTTAGGGAAGTTGTCGAACAAAAAGCGTTGCCAATGAAATTCGTAGGCCGAGGTAATTGCCCCCGCTTTTTGTAGCAACGCCAAGGGCGCTAAATGGGTGGCACGTGATGCTTCGACAACTGCCTTGTACTCAGCCGCGTTTTTGTCGGGCTTGAACAAAATTTTGTAGAGCTGCGCAGCGATGGGTTCAGGGCAACTGCCTTCTCCTAAAGCCAAGGCCCATGTTTCTATTTGTTGTTGTATGAGCTTTTTCTTATCAATGGCAGCCAAAGCTTGTTGCAAAACATCTGCGGAAGCTTTTTTGAATTTGCCCTTGCCAGACCGCCGAAAGTAATGCGGCGCTTGGAATAAGGAAATCAGTGCGGCCGTTTGTTGGGCCAAGGTGGCGTTGTCACTGAAATATTCTTGCGCTAGTTCTTGAAAGCTGAATTCGTCCTCGGGGGCGAATTCCCAGGCCAAATCTAGTTCCATGGTGGCGCTCAAGGCGGTTGCCTCGGCCATCAACATACTGGGAGTAGGTTTTTCAAATTTGAGCAAGATATTGGCAGATTTAGCCTTAAGGCGTTTGCCCGATTCGAGTTCAATTTGCGCGGAACTCTCGGCCTCCGACAAGATGCGTCCTGTCAGGAATTTGCCTGCGTCTTCAAACAATGCGTACATCTGAGCAATTGTCACACGGCAGGTTTGCTTTCCCAGAGATAATCACTGGATGTCAACGGTGATTCATAACCCAAGTTTGTACCTTCGCATCAAGCCCTTTTTGAAAGGCTTTGACGGTCCATTGGCCTTTGGCATTTTTTTGCTGGTGTGCGCGGGTATGTTGACCATGTATTCATCGGGTTTTGCCAACGGCGCGCGGTTTGTTGACCATGGCCGCAACATCTTATTGGCTGGCTTCATTATGTTTGTGGTAGCCCAGGTTCCGCCTCAGCGTTTGATGGCGTTTGCCGTCCCCTTGTACACAGTGGGCGTTGCCTTGTTAATCGCTGTAGCGTTGTTTGGATTAACCAAAAAAGGCGCTAAACGCTGGCTCAATATTGGATTTGTCATTCAGCCCAGCGAGATCATGAAAATCGCCATGCCTTTGATGCTGGCTTGGTGGTTCCAAAAACGCGAAGGGCAGTTGCGACCGCTAGATTTCTTGGTGGCTGGACTGTTGTTATTTGTTCCGGTGGCCTTGATAGTGAAACAACCTGACCTCGGAACTGCCATCTTGGTTTTGTCAGCTGGCGTTGCGGTAATCTTTTTCGCGGGCTTGAGCTGGTTTTTGATTGTTCCGCCGATTGTTTTAGGTCTAGTAGGCGTGGGATTGGTGGTTTTTTTCGAGCCAACCTTGTGTGCAGATGGGTTTAGATGGCCACTTTTGCATGATTACCAACAACAGCGCATTTGTACTTTGCTCGACCCAACACGAGACCCTTTGGGCAAAGGCTTTCACATCATCCAAGGCATGATCGCTATTGGCTCTGGCGGGTTTTGGGGCAAGGGTTTTATGCAAGGTACCCAAACCCATTTGGATTTCATCCCAGAGCGCACTACCGACTTTGTATTCGCCGCTTTTAGTGAAGAGTTTGGTTTAGTCGGCAATTTGTTTTTGATTGGAAGTTTTGCCTTTTTGATTTTGCGCGGATTGGCCATTGCGGTAGAGGGCCCGACTCTGTTTGCGCGTTTGTTAGCAGGCAGCGTCACGCTGAGCTTTTTTATCTATGCCTTTGTCAACATGGGCATGGTCAGCGGTATGTTGCCCGTGGTGGGCGTGCCTTTGCCATTTATTAGCTATGGCGGCACGGCCATGGTGACCTTGGGCTTGGGACTGGGCATCTTGATGTCGGTTGCTAAAGCCAAACAGCTTGTGCAGTCGTGAGTCCCTTGCAACCTGCCCCAGTTGTAGGTTTAGTAGGCGTTGGCAATATGGGCGGTGCAATGGCGCGCCGTTTACTAAATCTTGACTATACCGTTCATGTGCATGACATAGACACAGATAAAACCCAAGCCTTAAAAGCGTTAGGCGCAGTGGTTCATGGCAGCGCAGCGTCTTTAAGCGAACAAGCCCGAACAGTGATTGTTTGCGTGGTCGATCACAAACAAGTAGACCAATTGCTAGACCCCGAAGGCACCCCTTCTTGGTGGTCGACTCTGCAAACAGGTGACACGGTTTTTCTGTGCCCCACTTTGGCACCAGACTACGTGGAAGCAGTTG
This sequence comes from Betaproteobacteria bacterium, assembly GCA_037133815.1. GTDB lineage: Bacteria > Pseudomonadota > Gammaproteobacteria > Burkholderiales > Burkholderiaceae_C > Limnohabitans. The sequence goes on along the minus strand of JBAXNJ010000037.1, from coordinate 3,251 downwards.
CTTCGCGCCTTCAAACCCATGGCGTATTCACTGTCGACGCGCCCATGTCTGGCGGCCCGGTGCGTGCCAAAGCGGGCACTATGAGTTTGATGGTGGCTTGCGAAGACACCGTATTTGCACAGCAGGAGAAACTCCTTAATGCCTTGTCGAGCCATGTGTTTCGCATTGGGACGCGTGTTGGTGACGGCGCGCGTACCAAGTTGGTCAACAATCTTTTAGCGGGTATTAATTTGGTAGGTGCCGCAGAAGTGATGGCGTTGTCAGAGCATCTAGGTTTGTCGCTAGACACCACCTTATCGGTGATCGAGCAGTCAAGTGGACAGAGTTGGATTGGCAGTGAGCGTATGCGACGCGCTTTAGTCAATGACTTGGCTCCACGCGCGCACATGACGCTCTTGACCAAGGACACGGCTTTGGCGGTGGAAGCCGCCAAAATGGCGGGGTTTCATGGCGTGCTAGGACCTGTGGCAGCGCAGGCTTTTGCCCAAGCTTGCCAAGCGGGTTTGGCCGATGCCGATGATGCAGCCATGTTGCAATGGGTGCGTCAGCAACAAAGATAAGTGAACCCTACAATCATCCAATGATTTCAAGCGAACCCACCATCGAACGTTTAGACGTTGCCCGCCGCCTTTTGTTAGAGCCTTTTGGCTTGGACGAGTCCGACTTGATCCATACGCTCTCCGCCATCAAGGCGCATAAAGTCGATGAGGCGGATCTGTATTTCCAATACACCCGCGCCGAGGGTTGGAGTTTGGAAGAGGGCATTGTCAAAACGGGTTCCTTCAGCATCGACCAAGGCGTTGGCGTGCGCGCAGTCTGCGGTGAGAAAACCGCGTTTGCGTATTCGGACGATATTTCACTCGCATCTTTGACAGACGCTGCCCATACCGTGCGCACTATCGCGGCGGCTAGCAAAGCAGCTCGGGTGAAAGTCCCCGCGCGCAAAGTGGCGGCTAGCCGCTCGCTCTACCAAGACTTAGACCCTATCGCTTCGCTCGACAGCACCCAAAAAGTAGCTTTGCTTGGCCGAGTAGAAACCATGGCGCGCGCCAAAGATCCGCGTGTGTCGCAAGTGATGGCCGGCTTGGCCAGCGAATACGATGTGGTGTTGATCGCCCGTGCCGACGGCACTTTGGCCGCCGATGTCCGACCTTTGGTGCGCTTGAGTGTGACGGTGATAGCCGAACAAAACGGCCGTCGTGAGATGGGCTCAGCAGGGGGTGGTGGTCGATTTGGCCTAGACTATTTTGACGACGCATTAGCGCAAAGTTATGTGGACGAAGCGGTCAAAGCTGCGCTCACTAATTTAGAAGCGCGTCCAGCACCCGCTGGCGAAATGAGTGTGGTCTTAGGCCCAGGCTGGCCCGGCATTTTGTTGCACGAAGCGATTGGGCACGGTTTAGAAGGTGACTTCAACCGCAAAGGTTCCAGCGCATTCAGCGGCCGCATTGGCAAGCGCGTCGCTGCCAAAGGCGTCACGGTTTTGGACGACGGCACTTTGCCGGATCGCCGAGGCTCGCTCAATGTGGACGACGAAGGCAATACCAGCCAACGCAATGTTTTGATCGAAGACGGTATTTTGAAAGGCTACATCCAAGACGCGATGAACGCACGCTTGATGGGCGTCAAACCCACGGGCAACGGTCGGCGCGAAAGCTATGCCCATGTGCCTATGCCGCGCATGACCAATACCTATATGTTGGGCGGCGACAAGTCACCCGAAGAAATCGTGGCCAGCCTTAAAAAGGGCCTGTACGCCACCAACTTTGGCGGCGGTCAGGTCGATATCACCTCTGGCAAATTTGTGTTTTCTACCTCGCAAGCCCATTGGGTCGAAAACGGCAAGATCCAATACCCTGTCAAAGGCGCTACTTTGGTGGGTAATGGCCCAGACGCTTTGACCCGCGTGAGTTTGATCGGCAACGATATGGCGCTTGACTCCGGCGTGGGCACCTGCGGCAAAGAAGGCCAAAGCGTGCCAGTGGGTGTTGGTCAACCCACTTTGCGTATCGATGGATTGACGGTAGGCGGCACGGGTTAAGACTACTGATACGACTGTGATACATTTAAAGCCATGAGTTCAGCCCAGTTTTATTTTGCTTACTTTTTTATCTCACGCCCCAATGGCGGTCGAGAGGTCTGAACGTAAGCAAGCGCTCTGAACTCCCAAACCAACCGCCGAAACCCTCGGCGGTTTTTTTTTGCAGGCCACACACCATGAAACATACGAACGAATCACTTTATTACGCATCTGTTGAGAAAACCAGTCAGACCGACGACCAACGGATTAAGGACATCACCGTGCTACCCCCTCCCGAACATTTGATTCGCTTCTTTCCTATTCAGGGCACGCCCGTTGAAAAGCTGATCACCCAGACCCGCAAAAACATTCACCACATCATGCATGGCAAAGACGATCGCTTACTCGTCGTCATTGGCCCTTGCGCCATCCATGACCCTGCTGCTGCGCTGGAATACGCACGCCGACTGAAGCCCTTGCGCGACAAGTACGCTAACACCTTAGAAATCGTAATGCGCGTGTACTTTGAGAAACCGCGTACCACCGTGGGTTGGAAGGGCTTGATCAATGACCCTTACCTTGACGAGAGCTACCGCATCGACGAAGGCTTGCGCATCGCGCGCCAGTTGTTGATTGAAATTAACCGACTTGGGTTGCCTGCTGGCAGTGAGTTTTTAGATGCGATCAGCCCGCAATACATTGGCGACTTGATCGCTTGGGGCGCGATTGGCGCGCGAACGACTGAGAGCCAAGTTCACCGCGAATTGGCTTCTGGCTTATCTGCACCAATTGGTTTCAAGAACGGCACCGACGGCAATATCAAAATCGCAACAGATGCCATTCAAGCGGCAGCGGGCGGACACCACTTTTTATCGGTCCATAAAAACGGCCAAGTCGCGATTGTGCAAACCAAGGGCAACAAAGACTGCCACATCATTTTGCGTGGCGGCAAGGCGCCTAACTATGACGCTGCCAGCGTAGACGCAGCTTGCCGAGAACTCGCAAAAGCCAAGTTACCTGCGCGGTTGATGGTCGACTGCAGCCACGCCAACAGTAGCAAGCAGCACGAACGCCAAATCGATGTCACACAAGATATTGCCAAGCAAATCCGCTCGGGTTCTCAACATGTATTTGGTGTGATGATCGAGAGCCATTTACAAGGCGGCGCCCAAAAATTCACGCCTGGCAAGGACGATATTGCTCAGCTTGAATTTGGCAAGAGCATCACCGA
>JBAXNJ010000036.1:0-9189 GCA_037133815.1 Betaproteobacteria bacterium | reverse complement strand
CAATTTGGGGACTTCATTCATCACCTCTTCTGCCAAGCTTCGGCTGGTTGTGAACAGCCACGCTGGCGATTCATGGCCATGCTCTGCTTGTCCTACAAGATCACTGGCGACAATGTTAGGGTCTGCGGTCTCGTCGGCAATGATGCCGATCTCGGAGGGGCCTGCAAAAACGTCGATGCCCACTTTGCCGAACAAGGTTCTTTTGGCTTCTGCTACAAATTTATTTCCTGGTCCCACGATCACATCCGCAGGTTTACCGGTAAACAAGCCATAGGCCATAGTGCCAATGGCTTGTACCCCTCCCAAGGTCATGATGATGTCGGCGCCAGCCTTGTTGAAGGCGTAAAGAAGATACGGGTGCATCGGACCACCGCGGAAGGGCCCCGAACAGGCGATGATGGTTTTCACACCTGCTGCCTTAGCAGTTGCTACCCCCATGTAAGCACTTGCAATGTGAGCGTAACGTCCTGCCGGTGCATAGCAACCGGCTACGTTGACCGCAAGCACGCGTTGGCCTGCGGTGACACCAGGGTGTAGTTCGACTTGAAACTCAGACAGGGAGCGCCGCTGTGCTTGTGCAAAATCAAAAACCTGTTTGATGGCGAAATCGATGTCGGCCTTGACCTCGTCTGGCACCTCACGCGCATTCGCTTCGATTTGTGCTTGGGTGACGATCACTTCACCCGTCCATTGGTCCAAATCGTTAGCGTACTTGCGCACGGCGGCTTCACCGTTTTGCCGGATCTCTGCCAGCATGGTGTTGACAACTTTTTGAGCTGTGGCTGTTTCGGTTTCAGGTGTTTTGTCCGCTTTTTTCAAATACGTGATGGCCACGTTTATCTCCTGGTTTAGGTGTTTCGTTTAAATCAAGGCAAAAAGTTTGTTAAGCGCTTCACCGAAAGTAAAAGCCAATGGAAACCATTCATGAACTGGGACCTATATAAGAAACATAGCGTCCCAGTAGAACGAATTACCGCGTTGAATTGGCCATCTCACGCAACTTGACGTCTGCCTGAACTAGTTTCATGTACTCGTCGGTCACGAAATCAGCCACAGCAGGAACTTGTTGAACAGCACCAGTCTCTCGCATGAAACCAGAGAGCTCAGTGAACCAGCCATCCATCGTCGAGTTTGCGTTACCTCCAGTGCGTTCCATGCTTTTGAGTTGTTGCGCCAGCGTGAAGGTGGGTCGAGTTTCAAACTCTTTGTTCATGGCCGTATCGCTGATGCTGACGCCACCTTTGGCATAAAAGTCTTTCATCATGCGGATAGCCTCTGGACGGTTCGCGCTCATCCAGCTCCAGGCGCGTAGATAGACTGCGAGGAATTTAGCAACGTTCTGTGGGTTTTGCTTGGCGTAATCACCACGGGCAATCAAAGCACCAGGCACGATGGCCCCACTATCCTTTCCGCTGCAGAGCATTTTTGCCCCCGCCTTCTCTTCTACTGTGTAGGTGTTTGGAGCCCACATGCCAGCCAAGTCTGAGTTGTTGGAGGACAGTGCAGAAATGATTTCGGCTTGCCCCATGTTTTTCATGACTACATCGGCTTTTTTGAGGCCGTACTTTTTCAAGCAAGCCTGTACAGCGAAGTCAGCTGTTGAGTTTTGAGTCAAAGTTATGGTCTTGCCGCGCAGAGTTCCTGCGGGGTCTTTGGCGAAATCAGCAGCGGCTTTGCTGCTTCCTACTAGACCATTGGCAGCAGATTCGTCATTGGTGATACCGATAGTTTTGATGCCAAAACGCACATGTCCCAGCACAGCAGGTACCGAGCCCGTACCACCCACATCCCACGAACCAGCTGCAGAAGCAGCAATTTGCGGAACACCAGCAGGAAAGGTTGAGAACTCGGGTACCAAGCCTACATCTTTCCACCAGCCTTTTTCAGTGGCAATATGAAAAGGCAAGGCCCAGTAAAGAGACGGCTGGTAACTGATTTTGATAGGCGTCAGTGCCTGCGCTTGAGCGGTACTAGCTAGACCAAATACGAGGCTGATGCCAAGTGCAGCGGCTGCGGTTAATTGCTTCATGTCTATATCTCCTTTTGGGTTATGGTTCAAATATCTGTGCCCGCGTGCTCTTCACGCAAAGACTTCCAGATTCGGGTTCGTAAATGGACAAAGCTTTCTTGATCCATCACGTCTTCAATCTTGCTGTGTTGGTCCCACTTTTCGGCTTCACGTACGGACTTCACATCAAGAATTTCTTTGATTTTTCCTGGCCGACTGGTCATGACTATGACGCGATCTGCCAGATAGACTGCTTCTTCAACCGCGTGGGTAATAAAGAGGACGGTGCGTGGGTTTTTGCGAGCTAGCTTGACCAGTTCCTCTTGCATAACAACTCTGGTCTGCGCATCAAGCGCACCAAAAGGCTCATCCATGAGCAGCACTTGAGGGTTCAGCGCATAGGCTCTTGCAATTGCAACGCGTTGTTGCATGCCGCCTGACAATTGATGCGGGTAAGCGCTTTCGTAACCTTTCAGATTCATCAAAGCAATGTAATGGGCGATCAGACTTTCTCTTTCTTCTTTGTCAATGCCCTTACCACGAAGACCAAAGTCGATATTGTCATGAACAGTTTTCCAGGGAAATAAAGCGAATTGCTGAAACACAACCGCGCGGTCAGGACCTGGCCCAGTTACCAGAACATCGTTGACCTTCACGCTGCCAGTACTAGGGAATTCCAGGCCCGCAGCCATGCGCATACAGGTTGTTTTTCCGCAACCCGATGGACCAACTATGGCCACGAACTCTTCGTCTCGCACTGTGAGGTTGATGTTGTCGAGGATAAGAAAGTCCTTGCCATCGCGCTCAAAAACGCGGCTGACATCGCTAAAGTTGATAGTGGCCATGTGCGTTATTTCTGTAAAAAGACTTCTCAAGCATTTCTATGTCTAAGCAGGAGCTTTTCCAAGCGTCGAATCAGTATGTCGATCACCACCCCAATTGCACCGATGGCGATCATTCCCACCATCACGGTGTCAGTGGCCAAGGCGCTTTGTGCACGCACAATCAAGTTACCCATTCCACTGCTTGCCACTATGAGTTCAGCCCCGACTAGCGACAGCCATCCCAGTCCCGCACCAATGCGCAGGCCAGCAATAATGGATGGCACTGCTGCGGGGAAAAGTACTTCTGTGATTGTTTTAAAACTACCCACCCCCAGCATGCTGGCAGCCTCTAAGAATCGGACCTCAACGTTGCGCGCACCGCGATAAGCATTAATCAAGCAAGGAGGAAAAGCTCCTGCAAATATGATCAACGTGGGGCCACCGATACCTGTGCCAAACCACAGCGCTGCAAAGGGTACCCAGGCGACAGGCGCAATGAATCGAATCCCATCGAAGACGGGTGTGATGACATCGTCCAATAGTCGAAACCACCCCATGGACAAGCCCAAAGGAACGCCCACTAGCACCGCCAATCCAAAACCCATACCAAATCGCTTTAAGCTGGCTGCCATATGTTCAGGCAGGGTGGCGCCAGCAAACGGTTTGTCCATGAGGTCGATCAGTTTGAACAAGACCTCATGTGGCATTGGCAAAAATTGGGGTGGAGAAAAGTGAAGTGCCCGTGCCAAATACCAAAAAGCAAAAAATCCAATCGTGCCAGTTATTGTCAGACTCCAAAAGTGATGTCGACTGAGTGCTGTTTTCATGTAGCCACTCTTTCGCTGCGCCAAGGCATAGCTTGGTTTTCTAGAACGCCCAGCAACCATGTAGTGGAGGCTCCGCAAATGCCTACAAAATCCATTGCTAAAAGAATCATGGCGGGGAAAATATCTTGAGCGGCTTGGTTCAGGATACTTCCAAGACCATAGAGTGCACCAATTAGTTCAGCCGCGACCAGCGTTGTCCAACTTGCTTGCAATGAAAGCCTAAGGCCTGTAAAAATCATCGGCATGGCACCCGGTACCAGCACTTCAGCAACCATGCGCCAGCCTTTGATGCCCAGCATGCTGGCCGCCTCCATCACCGGGGTGTCTATGTTGCGAACACCGGTGTAACTGTTGATGACTGATGGCACAAAGGCAGCAACAAAAATAACCAGAATCTTGGAGCCATCTTCTAGGCCCAGCCAAACAATGGCCAACGGTATCCAAGCCAAAGGAGGGATAGGACGTAGGAGCAAAAATGCAGGGTTGATGAGTGCTTCAGCACGTCGCGAGTAACCCATCAGCAAACCAAGTGGTACACCAACGCTAACAGCGACAGCAAACCCCATTGCAACGAGTTTCAAACTGTGCAGCACATGCTGGTGTAACTTACCGTTGCCGTAGCCTTCGGTCTGTATGAATGTGAATGCACTAAGCACTTCATCTGGGCGCGGAAAGCGTGATGGATTGACCCATCCGGTCAGCGTGGTGGCAAGGTACCAAAAGAGCAGCAGTAGCAGGATCGTTGAGATCCCGACCAAACTACGGCGGTAATTTCTGCGTTGGGTCAATGCCACCATGCTTCCTCAAAATGATCTTAAGAAAAGAATTTCTTAAATGTAAGCGCTTGCATAACTTTGATTTCAAAGCCTACGTCTGTCAACCAGATAAACCCGAATATCATCTTAAATTAGGGGAAACCACTAAATTTTTACTAAGAAAGCGCTTACATTTTTATTGGCCTTGCTGATTTCTTGTGGCATGCTCAAAGCCATGAAACAACGTATCACCATTGAGGAAGTTGCGCGTTTAGCTGGCTTTTCTACAGCGACCGTTTCACGCGTACTCAGCAGGCCCGATTTGGTTCGTAACCAAACGCGAGAACAAGTGATGGCGGCCGTTACACAACTTGATTACCAGCCTGATGCTGCTGCCCGCGCTTTAGCGTCTGGACGAACGCACACCGTGGGCTGCGTCATACCCACACTTGATCATGCTATTTTCGCGCGTAGTACACAGGCTATGCAGACGACGCTTGCACAAGCTGGCTACCAGTTGTTGGTGGCCAGCCATGAATACGATCCTATGACCGAGTTTGAATTAGTTCGTGCCTTGCAACAGCGCGGCGTAGATGCTTTAGTCTTGGTTGGAACTGACCATGCCCCTCGCCTTTGGAAGGCTTTAAGTGCCTGGCGCAAGCCAACCTTGCTGACTTGGTCATGTGATCCACGCTTGCCTTCTCTTGGGTTTGATAATGAGGGTGCGGCTCAAATGGCTGCATCTCATTTATTGGAATTAGGGCATAGGTACATTGGGGTGATCTCTGGTTTGACCGCACACAACGATCGAGCACGCAGCCGCATTGATGGTGTGCGCAAATCACTCACTCAGGCTGGTATGTCATTGCCGGCCAACTTCATCACGGAGCAGGCTTTCAGCCTGGAGGGAGGAAGATTAGGGTTGCGTCAGCTGATGCGTTTAAGGCACAAACCCACAGCAATTTTCTGTGGCAATGACCTGTTGGCAGTAGGCGCAATGCTAGAAGCTGAGCGAATGGGCCTGGACGTCCCGAGTGATCTTTCGATTTGCGGGATCGATAACCTCGAAATCTCCGAGGCGATCAATCCAGGTCTCACAACGGTAAGCCTGCCTACTCAGGATCTTGGCCGCATTGCGGCCCAGTACATGCTGTCCGCTATTTCCGGCGAAATCATCGCCGCCAAGTCTCTGCTGCCGTTCGAACTGGTAGTTCGCGGTAGCACCCGATTGCCGCGCCGAAAACGCATCTTGGCTTGAGTGCCTACCGTCTGCGCCACCACTTTTCCGCATGAAGTTTTCATTTCAAGACAACAGATCCATGTCCATGCGAATGTAGTCGCCGCGATAGGTAAGCTCGCCTAAATAAATCACGGTGCCATCTGGTGCGCAGATCACCCGTCGAACCTCCGCTACAGGAGCTGAGACGGCAATATTGAGTGCATTGGCTGCATCTTCTCCAGCTGTAGCTATGGTGAGTAACTGACGCGCTGATCCGATCTTGACAGCTTTCAAATCCATCAACACTGGAATCACTGTTTCCTTTCTAAATCGCTTGGGTGCGAGTCTAAAAACCCTTTCATCAATGTATGCCGCGATCACAGAAGTGAACTGCCGCTCGCTTGCGTGGATCCGTCTCAAAAATCGATACTTGGGCGCTGGAATGCCATCCTCTGGCTCAAGTTGTGGCGTCGCAAAACCTTCTTTTATTGGTATCAGGCGAGGCGCTTGCTCGCGATAAAGCTCAGCGAGCAGTCTTAGAGAAGTCACGACTTGCATGCGCGGATGGGTTTCGGGCTTACTCAGCACAAAAGTGCCCTGCCCCTGTTTGGGGGCTAAAAGCGATTCGCTTTTGAGCAGTTGCACCGCCTGCCTTACCGTGATCAAGCCAACGCCAAAATCAGCAGCTAGCGCAGGCAAGGTAGGAATTTGAGTGTTTATCGCCCAGATCCCCTTGACAATGCGTTGGCGCATCGCGTCAGCCACCTGTGCATACAGCGGACTGGGACTGTGTTCAAAGTATTTAGGCATCGCTTATTTCAAAAGATTAGGGTTCATCCCATATTGGCTAATTGTCTTATCTGATTAAAGATAAGATGATTAAAAATTATCGCCATAGCCATCTCACAACTCTACAGGAATTGCCAATGAATCAAAGGCCAAACATACTATTCATCCAGGCGGATCAATTGGCAGCCAGTGTATTGGCTGCTTATGGGAACAAGCTGGTCAAAACACCCAATCTGGATCGCATTGCAGCTCAAGGCACGGTTTTCGAAAATGCACACACGCCCAATCCCATTTGTGCATCTTCGCGCTTTGCGATGATGTCAGGGCAGTATTCCAGTCGCATTGGCGCATTTGACAACGCCTCAGAGTTTCCAGCTACTGTGCCCACATTCGCTCACTATCTGCGTTCGCTTGGCTATGCCACTTGCCTTTCGGGCAAGATGCACTTCGTTGGTCCAGATCAGTTACACGGCTTTGAGGAGCGCGTTACCACCGATATTTATCCTTCAGACTTTGGCTGGACGGCGGATTGGACAAAAAAGGTCGAACCTTATGCGCCAAGCCAAATGAGCATGCGTGGCGTTGTGGAGTCGGGATTGTGCGTGCGCTCGTTACAGATGGATTACGACGATGACGTTGCCAATCAGTCCGTCCAGTGGTTGTTCGATCACACCCGGCGCGCCGATAACAAGCCATTTTTGTTAGTGTCGTCATTCACCCATCCGCACAACCCGTTCACCATCTCAAAGGATTACTGGGATCTCTACTCTGATGCAGAAATTGACATGCCAACGGTGCCCTTCATTCCCTTTGAGGAGCGTGACCCGTGGAGCCAACGCTACTTCAAGCTAATTCGCCAAGACGAACACCATGTCACAGATGTGCACATTCGCTCCGCGCGCCATGCTTATTACGGAATGGTCAGCTATCTCGACACAAAGGTTGGCATGTTGCTCGATACGCTCGAGAAAATCAATGCGCTCGAAAATACTGTCATCATCTTTACCGCCGATCATGGTGACATGATTGGCGAGCGAGGCATGTGGTACAAATTTAATCCGTTCCAAAATTCCATCCGCGTGCCTTTACTCATCAGCGCACCTGGCGCAAAGGCAGGCCATCGTGTGAGCTCCAATTGCGGCTTGGTCGATTTGTTGCCAACCATTCTTGATTTGGCTACCGATGGCAAGCCTCCCGAATTGGTAGATCACTGCGATGGCCGAAGCTTGACCGCTTGGCTGAATGGCGCAGATGCATCCTGGAAGGATGAGGCACTGATTGAGTTCACCAGCGAGGGGGTTTACGCACCTGCGTTCATTTTGCGGAAAGGGCAATACAAATACGTTTATTGCGAAGGTGATCCAGGCATGATGTTTGACATGAACAGCGATCCGAATGAGCTTCGTAATTTGTGCAAAGAGGCCGCATTTGCAACTCTGGCAGCAAAAATGATGCTCGAGATCGAAACCCGTTTTGCGCCTGCCAAAGTCAAAAGCGAGATTCTGGCCAGCCAGCGTAAACGCTTGTTTTTACATTCGACTTTGCTCACTGGTCAGCAAACACATTGGGATTACCAGGTAAAAAAGGATGCTTCCAAGCAATACGTTCGAAGCTCAGCCACCACCAGCACTACAGCCACCAAGGCAAAGGCGCGATTCCCCTTTGTGCCAACCGTACCGCCTGATACACCGCGTTTGTCTTCCAAATAAACGCCCTATCTAAAACCTTCACCTACGTTTTTACGGATTTTTTATGAACACATTCACGAAGCTTTTCCAAATCGCGGCAGTTGGTTCTCTTGGCTTGCTGATAGCGGCCACACAGGTGCATGCGCAAACGTATCCGACCAAGCCTGTGCGAGTGATCGTACCTTTTCCCGCCGGCGGTATTGTTGATATTTTGACCCGTGCTGTTACCGAGAAAATTGCCACCAATTGGGGGACACCGATAATCGTAGAGGCTAGGCCAGGCGCTGGTGCGTTAGTAGGAACTGATGCTGTGGCGACGGCCCCTGCTGACGGCTATACCTTCTTGGTAGCCACCATCACAACCGCTGTTGGACCTCTGATCAACCCTCAATTCAAATATGATTTGCGCAAAAACTTCACAGCTGTTGGAATGTTTGCCAATGCACCAAACATTGCAGTGGTACCACCCTCTTTACCCGTCTCAAACATGGCAGAATTCACAGAATTAGCTCGGAAAAATCCTGGTAAATTCAACTATGCACACACAGGCGCTGGCTCCACCAACCATTTGCCAGTGGAGTTCCTCAAGATGTCGCGCAATGTCTTTATCGTACCGATTACTTATCGCGGCCAGCCCCAAGCTATTACGGATGTACTGGGCGGTCAAATTCAGCTGTTTGTTGGTGCGCCCGCCTTACTCGTACCGCATGTGAAAGCGGGCAAGCTCAAAGCCATTGCCGTGACTTCCCTTAAGCGACTGGAAGATGTGCCGACGGTACAAACGCTCTCCGAGGGAGGCTTTGGTGATGTGCTTGGTGGCTCAGGCTGGTTTGGCTTTGTGGCACCAGCAGGCACACCAGCTGCCATTGTTAAGCGCTTTAATGAAGAGATTAACAATGCCTTGAAATCTCCTGAAGTGATAGAACGCTTGAGCAAAGCCTATGCCTTCGCAGAAGGCGGAACGCCCGAAGAATTCACTAAGTTTCTGAGCGAAGAAGGTGCGCGTTGGACAAAATTGGTGAAAGACGCCGGCATCAAACCTGAGTGATCGGGCAGTAAAGGATGAAACAGCCCATGCA